>NZ_JBSFNN010000033.1:0-67613 GCF_053587115.1 Streptomyces sp. NPDC003697 | reverse complement strand
AAAATCATTGTGTTTTTGTTGTTATGGGGTGTCATAGACCAACCCCCCCCCCCTTTGTGGGGGGGGGGGGGGGGGGGCCCCCGGGGGGGGGGCCCCCCCCCCCCCCCCCCCCACGGAAACAGCGCTGCTGCGCGTGGTGTCAGCAGCCCCACTTGATGCTGGCGACGACGCTCAGCGAGACGATGGTCTGCGGCGAGGGCGCCTCGTCCGGGGTGACCTCGTCCGCCATCTCGTTGACGTCCGCGTAGGTGTCGAAACCGGCGGCCAGCTCGATGTCGTTCATATCCTTCTCCCTTAATCGTTGAAGGTGCCTAACCAAGCCGCATGGGAAGGGTCCGAACTTCCCGGTGCCTTTCCCGCGACCACTGGAAAGCTAGTTCGAATCGAAACCGCTGGGCAAGATCGAATTGTTGAAAGGTTGTTCAGCGGGTTACCGGACAGCAAACCTCCGCAGCGCACATCAAAGCCCTGGGGCGAAGGGCGGAGAGGAGAGATTGCGCGCCGGATCCAGAGGATCGATGCCGGCCTCCAGCAGAGCCCGGCGAACAACCGCCGACCGGCTCGAACCCGGGCCGTCCGGTCGGGCGGCCTGCTCGGTGGCGAACTGGACCAGACCCGCGGCGAGCGCCCGCGACCTGTGCTCTCCGAAGCTGGTGTTGCGCATGCCCGGCCTCGAGTCGTCCGGTTCCCAGGCCACGGCGACGCCCGGAGCGAGGGCCCGGGTGAAGGGGGAGGTATCGGCGCGCAAGGTGGCCCCTTGCAAGGCCTTCACCAGGTCCGGCAGTACGTGCTGATCCCCGCTCTCCAGGTAGACCACGACGCCGTCGCGCCGGGGCAGTGCCTGGGCGGACGAGGCAGCCTTGGCACGGTATGGGACGGCGAGATCCTCCAGGCACCGCAGCGTCCTGCCCCAGGCGTCGAGAGCGGCTCCGGGGGTTTCGACATGCAGGTACACCCGAAGGATCACATCCTGGCCGGTCAACGGCAGCGAGCCGTCGACGAGAAAGAATCCAGGGGAGAGCGACGGGCGGGCGGCGGCGACGACCACATCCGCCTCTTCTTGGTGCGTACCTCGCCCCTCCGCGTGCCTGGCGTCGGAGACGTGTTCGCCAAGGACGGTCATCCGTTCTCGCGGAACACGGACGCGTATACCCGACAGGCCGATGACCAGCCCCGCGTCTCCTCGGTCGCTCAGGACGGACCCTCGATGGCGGGTGTGCTCGTGGGGGACGCCCCGGGCGAGCCCTTCTTCCAGGTCGCGGGCTCCGGAGTCGTTGTGCGGTGTCGCCGGCTCCGTCGCTGGCCGACCGACGTGGGCCACAGAGTAGAGGGCGGTGGCGAGCTGACCGGTGAGAGCCCGCGGGGAGTCGGCGGTCACCGTCCTCCCCCGCACGGTCGCGGACCGGCAGCCGGGCTCGACGTGCACGTCGGAAAGCACCGCTTCGAGCCGAGCGGACAGGACGTCCGGGGCTGTTTCCTTCATGCCGGGGCCTCCGCCAGTCCGAGCGTGGGCAGGAAGGCGTCCGGAGCGAGCAGGGCCTTCCGCCCGATACCTGCCATCGCACGGGGGATGGCAGCAAGACGAGGCGCCGTGCGCGCCCCGGCCAGCAACCGGTCGAGCAGATGCCAGCCGGCGAAACCGGCGACCCGCTCGGCCAGGCCGCTGTCACCGACGCCGTCGGGCCGGATGTCGCGGTAGCCGTTCCAGAAAGCGGTGATCCGAGGACGGACGCTCCCGATTCCCTCCGTCAGCCGGCCCAGCATGCGCGCATGGGACGGAGGCTCCAGCGTGGCGCCGTCACTCGTGGCCGCGTCCAACAGCGCGCGATGCAGCAGGTCACCGACCACGCCTCCGAGGTCGCGAGCCGCGTCCCCGGCCTGGAACTCCTCGAAGTCGGTGAGGTACACCGCGCCGTCGGTGATCAGGAACTGGTCGAGCCGCAGATCACAGTGCGCGGCGACCCGGACCGAAAGTCGTTCCCGCTGCAGGAGCCGCCGCAGGGCTCCCCCCAGAGCGGGATCGTTCTGCAGCAGGCTCCACGCCTGCAGTTCCGCCGCGGACGAGGCCTCGAAGAGGGCGATGGGGAGGGCTTCGAGTAGTTCCTCGGAAGGAAGAAGAGGGCTGGCCTCCTCGTCGTGCCCGATCTGTTCGACCGGGAAGTTGTGCAGTAACCCAACGGTGTGCCCCAGGGAGTACGCCAGGTCGGAAGTGAGCCGGCCGTCGCTCACCAGTTGTGCCGCGGTCCTGGCTTCGTCCACGCAGGTGAAGACCAGTACGCTCGCTTCGGTGTCGGCGACGAGGAGCCGAGGAGAGAGCAACTCGGCGGACGCGTCACTTCTCAGGATGCGGTCGAAAGTGACGCTCTGCCGGATCCGCGCGGCAGATGCTTCGGCCGGTCCCTCGAGTTTCTTGACGAAGATGCGCTCCCCGGTGTCGGTGGTGCCGATCCAGTTGTGGTTGCGGCCGGGTAACTTCCTGACGTCTGTCTGACCGGCGAGATCGAACCCCGTGCGGATCAGAAGCTCCTGCACTTCGGGGTACCCGTCGAGGGTGCCCGTGGCCCCGGCCGTCATGGTTTCGCACCTCCGGTGACCGAGCGGCTGATCAAGCGGGTCGCTTCTCCCGGCTGGTCGGCGGCGGCGTAGATCCGCCTCGCCAGCACCGGTTCGCCTTTCCGCAGCCGTACCAGCAGTGGTTCTTCGAGGTCGATGACGACATTGGTCGCACTGCCGACGGTGCAGGCCACCGCGTCGTCCTCGTCGGCGACCCTGCGCAGTCCGTAGCCGTGGGTGGAACCGTGCGCGACTCGTGCCCTCCCGAGCGTCTCAAGCGGAATCGTCAACTCACGGAACGGTCCGGTGCGCAGGCGCAGGTTCCTGCTATCCAGCAGGTGAGGCGTGCGGACGGTCATCGCGCAGAAGCCCAGTGAGAGAGTGAGGGAGAACCCCATCCACAGGAGATGGACGACCCGTCCGGCCGACGGAATCATCCCTTCGATGACGAAGCCGGTGACCAGGTCGGTTCCGGCGAAAGCCCAGACGATCATCCGTACGTCCGAGGAATGGGGGATCGCCAGCCGTCCCTCGGGGAACGTCATCGGTCTACGAACCAGCCAGCCCCCCAGATCACGCAGCATGGCGCGCGTCCATTGTTTCCAGGACCGGCTGGGGGCCGATCCGGCTTCGACGGATCCAGGAGCGGTGTGGTCATGCATTTCTCAGGCTCCTTCCGAGCCAGAATCCGGACGCGATGCAGGTCCCGGCCACAAAGGTGAGTGCTGCTGCTTTCGGTTTGCTGTCGGCCACCCCGGCCGCGGCAGCCATTCCGGTGGCGCCGGCCAGTCCCGCGAGGGCAGGCAGGATCGCCTTCAGAGGATCCCGGTCACGTGCTTCGTGCGAGGCACGCTTCGGCGAGTCCACGGGGTCGGGCATCTTCGTATGTGCCGGTTCAGCGAGAACCTCCGAGTCACCGAGGTCAGGAGCTTCGGAAGCCCGTAAGGCGGCATCGGTCTCCTTCCAGTACCTCCTCCAGAACACGACATCTCCCTCGCACGCCCTGACGTAGGCCAAGGCCACCTCCAGACTGGGGAGACCGAGGCCCCGGGCTGCCTCTGAAAGCGTCGTACCCGAATAGTTGGCGCGGCTCGCCAGCTCGCGATACGAGGGGTTACCCACCGACCTCCGAAGCGCTCTGAGTTCGTACGCGAAGCTCTGCAGTGGCCCCTCAGAGGGATCTATGCGCGTCTCCGGGCGTCCCATCTCGATCTACTCCCCCATTTTTGCGTCGCGGTCCGAGTTCCACGAGAACACCTCGGGCCGGCCGCGCTCATGCGTCGCACGCCGGCAGACGGAACTCGCAGTAAACACTGATCTCTTGGCTGTGAAAGCGGTGATCGCTCTCAGATCCAGCCGTGCTCCCGTGCCATGCGTGCCGCGGCGTGACGGTTTTCCGCCCCGAGCTTGCTCACGGCTGATGACATGTGGTTGCGGACGGTCCCCGCCGACAGCCCCACACGCTCGGCGATCTCCGCGATCGAGGAGCCGTCCGCCGCGAGGGCCAGCAAGTCCCCTTCGCGTGGGGTGAGCGGGCTGTCCCCCGCGCTGATGGCCTCTGCCGCCAGCTCTGACGAGATGTAACGTCTGCCCTCGTGGACCGTTCGGATGATGTCCGCCAGATCGTGAGCCGACACAGTCTTGGGTAGAAAGCCGCGGACACCCACCTCCAGGGCCCGCTTCAGGTACCCCGGCCGCCCATGGCTGGTGACGATCATGGTTCGGCAGTGCTGCAGTTCGTCACGGAGCGCCTCGGCGACGGCGAGACCGTCGAGCCCCGGCATCTGCAGGTCCAGGACCGCGACGTCGGGGTGGAGCGCTCGCGCCATGGCCAGGGCTTCCGTGCCGCTCGACGCCTGGCCAACCACGGTCAGATCCGCAGTGAGCCCGAGCAGTGCCGCCAGAGCGCCTGTGATGAGCTGCTCGTCGTCAGCGAGCAGGACCCGAATCCGCTTCTCATCGGTCACGAAGGCGCCCCCAATGCCTGGGGGTGCTCCAAGGGAAGACGGACACACAAGATGAATCGCCCATTGCTTCCGGGACCCGCCTCCACGGACCCGCCAAAGGCGGCCACTCTCTCGGTAAGGCCGACAAGCCCGCCTCCTCCCTTCGGTGTGCTCCCTTGATCCACTCCGTCGTTCTCGATGGTCAGGACGACGGTCTTGTCGTCGTCCACGAACAGCGTCACGGCGCACCACCTCGCCTCGCTGTGCCGCAGCACGTTGGTCGTCCCTTCACGGACCGCCCAGGCCAGCGCCGACTGCCGCTCGTCCTCGAGCTCTGCCCGGCCCTCGATGCGGCAGCTGACACCCGCTGCTCGCAGCACCGATCGGGCTCCCTCTATCTCCGTCAGCAGATCCACGGTGCGATAGCCGCGGACCACCGCCCGCACCTCGCCCTGGGACTCCTTGGCGATGCGCTGTATCTCCGCCATCTGGGCCGCGGCCTGCCCGGCTTGGCCCTGCTGGTTCAGCGCCACTGCCAGTTCGCTCTTCAACGCGATGACCGTCAGATTGCGCCCCAGTACGTCATGCAGGTCCCGGCCGAACCGCAGCCTTTCTTCGGCCACTGCCAGTCGGGCCTGAACCTCACGGGTGCGTCTCAGCTCACGCACCACGTCGAGCGTCCAACCGGAGAACCAGTGAGCACAGCAGAACGCCACACCCCCGATGAGACCCACCATGCCTGCTTCGCCGATCACCCCACCTGGTGCGCCCAGTGCACTCGCCGCCAGCGCACCGCACGCCGCGAGCCCGGCCAGCAGCACGAGGGCCGACCTCAGCGGCCAGGCCATGACCAGCGGTCCGGCCAGGAACGTCAGTGCGCCGCCGGCCATCAACTCGGCCGCGTCCGCGTCGAGCAGCGTGGACCGTGGATACAGCGCAAGTGGCACCACCATCGCCACGAGACTCGATGCCGCGGCGAACATGCCCCGCAGCCGTGGCCATGAGCCGGCAGGCGCGCAATGGGTCAGTCCGACGCGCAGCAGTTCGACGCACGCCACGGTCTGCAGCAGTCCCAGAGCTGTCAGCGACCACATAAATAATCGGCCCGTGCCCATCGGCGGCGCCGACAGCAGCCAGATGATCAGCAGGATCGGCTCCAGCAGCGCAAGCAAGTACAGCGAGAAGTGTGTGTACAGGTCGATCCGTTCCGGATCTCGCCGATGCTCCGTCCCGCGCAGAACCGGAGGCACGTGGTTTCCCTCCCCCCGTCAAGGAAGTCCCTGCCCCCCATCCAAGCATTCGGAGCGGAATAGTTGTGATCATTTTCTGGGGTCCCAGCGGAACAGCCGCGCCGCCCCCCAGACGGCGATGACCGTCCAGACCACGGCACCACCCAGATGGGGCAACCCCGCCTTCCACGTGCCATCGTCCGCGCCGAGCCACCCGGTTTGTACGGTCTCCATGACCGGAGTGAGCGGCAGCAGATGGCAGATGTCCGCAAGCCTCTCAGGCATGACGTCGAGGGGCATGACCAAACCGGAACCGGCCACCGAGACCAGCAGCAGCGGCATCGTGGTCAGCTGTGCCATCTCCACCGTGCGGGTCAGCGCGGACGACAGGGCGGCCAGGGCCGCCACCATCACCGTTCCCAGAAGCACTCCGGTCGCCAGCAGCAACGGATCGGCGGGTGCTCGCACATGCAGAACCGTCATCCCGACACCGATCACGAGCGCGCACTGCACGAGTGCCACCACCACCGCGGGCAGCGCCGTCCCGGCCAGGACCTCGCCGTCCGCGAGCTGCCCCGTACGCAACCGCTTGAGGACCAGTGCCTCACGACGGGCCACGTAGGCGCTGACCAGAGTGGAATAGACGACGAAGAGCAAGACCATCCCGATTGTGCCGGTCGCGAGCACGGGTGCGGCCTCGAGCTCGTCCCCGTTCGTGCTGCTGAACGACGCCGGCGTAGCGGAACGCATGAGCCACAGTGAGCCGAGCGGTAGTGCGAGCGCGGAGACCAGAGCCGTCCTGTTGCGGACCAGCATCATCATCTCCGCTCGGCCCAAAGCCACCACCCTGCCGCCCCGTTCGGCGAACGCGGACTGGTTGCGTACCATCACGCCACCCTCCCCACCGGTGCATCACCGCGCCCTGCCGCCACCGCCAGAAACGCCTCCTCAAGCGACGCCGAGCGTGCGTCCAGCCCTTTCAACGCGACATCTGCCTCGGCCGCCCACATGAGCAGCCGCGTCAGCGTCACTTGCAGGCTGTCGGTCCGGATCGTGACGTGCCTGCCCTGAGCCACTGGCTGCGCGGCTCCGGGCAGCAGCGGGACCGACTCCGGTGACAGGCCGTCCGGAAGCTCGAAGCAGATCCGCGAAGGGTGCGTGGCCACCACCTCAGCGGACGTCCCTTCCGCGACCACCCGCCCTTCCTTCATGATGGCCAGCCGGTCGGCGAGTTCCGCCGCCTCCTCCAGGTAGTGCGTCGTCAGCAGCACGGTCGCCCCCTCGTCCCGCAGGTCCCGCACGAGCCGCCATGTGTCGCGGCGCCCTTCCGGATCCATCCCCGTGGTCGGCTCGTCCAGGAACAGCACCTCGGGGCGTCCGATCAACGCCATCCCCAGATCCAGCCGCCGGCTCTCCCCACCGGACAAAAGCTTGATCCGCACGTTCCGGCGGTGCGCGAGGCCGACTTTCTCCAGTACCTCTGCCACAGGTTGTGCGCCCCGGGTGGAACGGGCCCAGAACCGCGCGACCTCCGCGACCGTCAACTCGCCGGGGAATCCACCGGACTGCAACATGACCCCGGTCCGGGGGCGCACCTGCGCCCGCTGCCGATAGGGGTCACGCCCGAGGACTCGCACCTGCCCGCCATGCGGAGGTGCCAGCCCCTGCAACAGCTCGACAGTCGATGTCTTTCCGGCTCCGTTGGTTCCCAGCAGGGCGAAGAGTTCCCCCTTCCGCACCTGGAAGCTCACTCCCCGCACCGCTTCGTGCTCCGTGCGCCCGCGAGTCCCGTACCTTCTGCGCAGTTCCCGGGCCTCGATCAGGACCTTGTCGGTTCGTTGTTCCGGAGCACGAGCTGTCATGCAGCCAGTTTCCTGACGCAAGACGCACATCGGCAGTGCTGCCTGTCATCGATCTTCGTGACAACTCCGCACAGGGGCCATGACATCTGTCATGGCTTCGCGGGGCTTCGTCAGCGCCGAGTCCGTCCGTTACCCAAGGCGGCCTACTAGCCTCGCGCTTTCATGAAGCGGGTTGTCCGGCAGGCGGTCAGGAAAGCAGAAAGTGCCCCTGACCAGCAAGAATGAGGATCGTCGAGGTCCTTGTTCCTGCCACCGCCGGAGGCACTTCCCAGGTGAAGCACTCTCTCGGGTCCTACCCCGCGTCCGTGTCCAGGACGACGGCCGCCAGGTCCTCTCCCGGGCGGTTAGGTCCTGCTCGTCGAAACAGTCCGCAAGACCGGCCTTGACCAGGCCTTATCCGCGGCTCTGGCTCCGTGGCGCCAAGCCACGGGCCGTCCACGACCCCGGCAGGCCCTCCTGGACGTCGCCCTGGCGGTCGCACTGGGCGGGGACTGAGGCTTTTCCACCCTCACTCTGAGCTGGTCAGGTGAAGGGTGAGGACGGCCTGGACGAGGTTGGTGATCCGGGTGGTCGAGCACCGCAGTTTGCGGAGGAGCCGCCAGGACTTGAGGGTGGCGACGGCCTGCTCGACGAGGGCCCGGATCTTTGCGTGGGACCGGTTCACCTCCTTCTGGCCTGCGGAGAGGGTCTCCCACCGCCCCCAGCACGGAATGCGGACCGTGCCGCCAGCACCTCGGTAACCCTTGTCGGCCCAGCACTGGATGCCGGCCTCGGCGAGGGCGGCGACGATGCCGTGTTCGCGGGCCGCGCGGATGTCGTGGACGGTGCCGGGCAGGGCCGGCCGACGCCCACAGCAGTCGACCGAAGGGGTCGGCGATGACCTGCACGTTCATTCCGTGCTTCTTGTGTTTGCCGGAGTAGAAGGGCCGGTCCGCGGCAATGCGGTCGATTGGCAGGAGCGAGAGGAACCGGAGGGCAGAGCTGGACACGTCTACGCCCGACGGGTAGACAAGCATGTGAAGCCTCTGGTGGAGACGGTTCTCTTGGTCGAAAACCCATCTAACAGGGGCTTCACCACATTGTCAGCTGAACTGCCCTGCCTCAGAGGCAGGTTGGAAAAGGCTCACTGCCTCGCGGACATCGCGATGCTGCGGTGCGAGCCGGCCGTCTTCGGGGCGGTCGCCTCCGACCCGACCGTCTCCCGCCTGATCGACACCCTCGCCGCCTCCGGTGAGAAAGCCCTGCGGGCCATCCGGTCCGCACGCTCCGAAGTCCGCAATCGGGTCTGGTCGTTGGCCGGCGAGAACGCCCCGGACGCCGACGGTCAGGTCGTAGTCGATCTCGACGGCGTCCTCGTGACCGCGCACTCCGACAAAGAGGACGCGGCCGCGACCTGGAAGAAGACCTACGGCCATCACCCCCTGACGGCCTTCGTCGACCACGGCCCGGGCGGAACCGGAGAGCCGGTCGCCGCCCTCCTACGACCGGGGAACGCAGGCTCGGACACCGCTGCCGATCACATCGCCACCGCCCAACTCGCCCTCGCTCAGATTCCGAAGCACTACCGGCAAGGGCGGCAGACGCTGATCCGCACGGACTCCGCCGACGGCACCCACGACTTCGTGGCCTGGCTCGCGAAACGAGGTCGATGGCTGTCCTACTCGGTCGGCATGACGGTCACCGACGCGATCCACCAGCTCGTGCTGACGGTCCCGGCGTCTGCCTGGACACCGGCCGTCGAGGTGAACAGCGAGATCCGGGACGGCGCATGGGTTGCCGAGCTCACCGGTGACGTCCTTGCCGGCTGGCCAAAGGGCATGCGACGGATAGTCCCAAAGGAACGGCCCCATCCTGGCGCTCAGTTGAGGATCACGGATGCGGACGGAATGCGGATCACGTGCTTGGCGACCAACACCCCCCACCGGCCGATCGCCGCCCTCGAGCTCCGTCACCGGCTGCGGGCCCGGGCCGAGGACCGGATCCGGGCCGCCCGGGCCACCGGCCTGCGCAGCCTGCCACTCCACACAACAGCCCAGAACAAGATCTGGTTGGAGATCGTCCAGATCGCCCTCGACGTGCTGGCCTGGATGCCCATGCTCGCCCTCACCGGCAGGGCCCGGCTCTGGGAACCCGCCGCCTGCGGTTCCGCCTGTTCTCCGCAGCTGCCCAGCTCGTCACCACCGGCCGACGCCGCATCCTCCGCCTCGCCCGTCACTGGCCCTGGACCAGCGAGATCACAGGCGCCCTCGAACGGCTCGCCCTCCTGCCGGACCCCGATTGAACAGCAACTTTCCCGCCCCCACGAGAACACCAGCTCAGTCCGGAGCAGTGGAACCCGGCGCCCACCCGAGGCGACACCCGGGCCCCTGGCCTGCCCTTCACCAGCCACCGAAAATGAAACGGTCCACCGACTCCGTCGGCGGACCGTCATGCAAGATCGAGGTTAAGGCATGTGGTGGGCGGGCGGCGGTCTCCGCCGTTATGGGTTCATGGGATTCAAGGGGCTGACGCCGGTACCTGCGTACAGGTCAGGCTCCAAAGACAGCAGCGCTGTGTCTTCCCCTGCTTGTCGGGCAATGATCATTGAGGACGCGGGATGCAGCACTCGCCAGTCCACCTGCCGCCATGTCCCGGCCACCAGGGCGTGGGCACTGGCGAAGTCGACGACGGTCGTGAAGCGCCGGTCCAGTACGTGTCGGCCGGCACCGGGGTTCTCGCGCTCGGCGGCTACTGCGGACAAGGTGGGGATCACGATCTCGGCGTAGCCGTAGCTGGCTTCCACGTACAGGCCATTGAAGAATTCGTCACCCTCGGCGAGCGCCTTGATGCAGGTGTGGTCGAACAGGACGCGGATCACGCGGCGTGGTGCTCCTGTCCGAGGCGCTGCAGGAAGGTGCGGGCCTGGGCGCGCGCGTCATCGGAGACGCTCACGCCGGTCGTCTGCCGGACCTCCTCTATGGCCTGCTGCGCGCGCTGTTCCTTTTCTTCCTCGGTCAGCTCGCGCGCCACGAGTTCAGCCAGGAGTTCGTTCATGGTGGTGCCGCGTTCGCCGGCCAGGATCCGCAGGCGGTCGCGGATGTCCTTGGTGGTCTTGATGCTGGTGTCCTGCTCTCCCATAAACTCATTCTACCGCTAGTAGAGCGTCTCGGGTGGACATCCAATGAGCTGGGCCCCACCTTCGCTGCCGAAGGCGGACGGACTGCCGCCCCTGCTGCCGTCCCGCAGGCGATCGCCGCGCTGATCGGCCTGTGTACGACGCGGACCGGAAGGCCGCGACCGGAAGAAGCAGCAGGTAATGCGCAGAGGCGGCCCCTTCGCCACGCACTCGCGTAGGCGCTGCCCGGGTCCGCGCCGTGGGCCCTGCGCACCTCCGGACGTGGGTGGCGTGATCATGTGAGACTGTTTCCGTCAGCCGAATAGGCCCAGACGGTCGAGCCGGTCCCGTCCGCAGGCTGCGCGGGATACGGGGTGCGATTGGATCCGTCCGGCGACCAGGCGTGTCGGGGATGTCCGGCGGGCGGTTGGTTCCTGGAGATCGTCGTGGCCGTCGCTCAGGGCTTCGAGGCACAGCGCGAACCGGTCGGCAAACGCATCACCGTCCGCATCGCCCTGGCCGACGACCCGGGCGGCGCCGTCTCCGGGCGCCGCCCGCTGCGAGGCGAGCGGAGCCTGCTCCCTGGGCGAGGTGCGGGCCGGCAGCGTGCCGGGCCAAGGCTGCGTGCAGTTCCTCCTCGCGGATCGACAGCGGTGCCCGCGCCGTTGCACCAGACTCCCTGATGACTTCGATCACCCGATGCTGCCGGCCGGTGAGCTCGGAGCTGCCCACCCGGATGCCTGGAGGTCGGCCTGGCAGGGAGCGTTTGTGCCCCTCGGAGTCGTGGCGGCAGCATGCCCGACGGCCGGATGGCTTGCGTACACGGCATGACCAACAGGGCTCCCATGTCGGCTACTTGGTATGCCTTGAGTGCATGTGGCTTGTCACTCCCGGGATGGTCGACCCGGAGGCGGCGGGCGGTGGCGGGCGGTGGCGGGGCGGGAAGGGCCTGTGGTGTGTAATGACGCAGGTGCGGACGCATGCGGGGTGAGTGAGGGGGTTTGATGGAGGAGTTGAAGTCGGTCGATCCGCGGCAGGTGGGCCGGTACCGGATCTCCGCGCTGCTGGGCGCCGGCGGGATGGGACGTGTTTTCCTGGGGCGTTCGCCCAGCGGGCGGCTGGTGGCGGTGAAGGTGGTCCGGCCGGAATTGGCCGAGGACCCTGGTTTTCGCCGCAGGTTTGCCCAGGAGGTGGCGGCGGCTCGTAAGGTCACCGGCTTCTTCACGGCCGCTCTGGTGGATGCCGACCCCGAGGGCTCGCCTCCCTGGCTGGCCACCGCCTACGTGCCCGGAATGGCCCTGGACCAGGCCGTCGCGGCGCACGGCCCGTGGCCGGTGACTTCGGTGCGCGCGCTGGGCGCGGGTCTGGCGGAGGCCCTGGAGGCGATCCACGCGGCCGGTCTGGTCCATCGGGACCTGAAGCCCTCCAACGTGCTCATCGCTCCCGATGGTCCGCGAGTCGTCGACTTCGGGATCTCCGTGGCCGCCGAGGCCACCGCTCTCACCCGCGCCGGAACGATCGTGGGCACCCCTGGCTTCATGGCTCCCGAACAGCTCACGGGCAAGCCTGTCACCCCGGCCACAGACGTGTTCGCTCTTGGCGCGGTGCTGACGTACGCGGCCACCGGCACCGGCCCTTTCGGCACCGGCTCGGCGCAGTCGCTCAACTTCCGTATCGCCTACGAGGAGCCGCAGCTCGGTCGACTGCCCGGACCGGGTCTGGAGATCCTCATCGACTGCCTGGAGAAGGATCCCCTGGACCGTCCGACGGTAGGCGAGCTCATCGAGGAGCTCGCCGAGGGGGTGGGCGTGGACGGTTACACCCCCACCGAGATCGTTACCGAGCCCGCCTCCTGGCTGCCCGGCCAGGTCGCCCGCGCCCTGCCGGCCACCGCCACCGCACCCGCCGCGCCGGTGTCCCGTACGCCGGAGCCGGAAGCCGCACCTCCTGCTGCCCCGCCTGCCCCGCCGGTCCGGCCCGGATCCAGGACCACCCCGTCGGGCCGGTCCGGGCCCAGGACCGCCCCCTCGGTCTCCACACACCCCAAGGCAGCCACCGCCGACGCGGCCACCACCGCCCAGGCCCGAACCGCCCGCCCCAGGCCGGATGCGACCGCCCAAGCCGCCCGGCCCGTAACGGCCGCGAAGTCCGCGGCCGCCCGCTCGGCAACAGCCGCGAAGTCCGGAACCGCCCGAAAGACAACGGCCTCAAGGGCCAACACCAGGCGACCCGCACGCCCCGCGCAGCCCCCTGTCGTGACCGCACAGCCCTCGTCATTCCGCCGGGCTCTGCCCTTCTGGGTCGCCGGAGCGGCGCTGGTGCTCGCCCTGTTCCAGCCCTTCGCCGGCTGGCCCCTCTGGGCAACACTCCTCCTGGAGGACTGGACGTACTCGTACATCTGGGTGTTCCACAGCTTCTGGCCGCTCGCGCTTGTCGCCCTGTTCGGTGTAGGCAGCTGCGCGGCGGTGTTGTCCTCGCTGCGCCGTTCTCCCTCGGGGCCCGTGCCGCCTTGGACCCGATGCCTGCACATCGTGAGCACCGTACTCGCCACCGGATTGTTCCTCTGGGTGGGCGTCGTGATCAGCAGTAGGCAAGGCGTCGTCGGTCTTGACTCAGGTGGGTGGTTCTTCCTCCTGGGATGCGCGGCGTTGATCTGGAGCACCTTCCGGCTACGCGTCCCGAAGAACGTTTCCACGCCCTGACAGCGTTGTTCAAAGGGCGCTGAGAGGATCGCTGGGCCGGTCCAGGGACCCGCCGACCAGTGAGCCTGCTGGTGTGATGGCTGCGCGGGGGCTGGGGCGGTACCCCGGTGGGTCCTGCTACAGCACGCCGAGCAGGGCGACGGTGAGCGGGCCGACTCCGGCGGTGCGCAAGTCCTCGTCCTCAGGGTCGGTCGGGTCCACTGGGGCCCTCCTTACGGCTGACGCGAAGCATTGGAGTCAGGGTTCAGAGTTGACCGTTGACCGGTTACTGCTTGAACTCGTGTTGTCGGGTGTGAGGCCAGTTCGGCCGACAGCAGTGGTGCCCCGGCAGAGAGCTGGGTGACCCTCGTGGGCCGGTCCGAGGGGCCGTAAGGCTACTCCGCAGGCCGCTGCGGCGTCGGCTGTTGCCGACACGCGATCCGCCCGCGAGGAAAGTTGGCTCCACCGGGGGAGCGACGGGGCCCGCTGACCGGGAAGACCGCAGGCGTTGCCTTCTCGCCCAGGTCGAGGCCGGATCCCCCGGCGCCCATTTCCTGCCGACCCGGGGGAACTCAACGTCGGACCGCAAGGTCCATAAGTAGCGCACACATTTCCGCGAAAAAGGCTTCGGCGTACGCCGATGACGGCTCTGTAAGGGTTTGGATCAGGTCGCGCCGCCGCGTGACCACGTCCGTCGAATCCGCTGTTCAGCGCGCGTCTGGAACCTTTTTCACGACGCGCTCCGGCCAGCAGCAGTGCGCGCGCACGCACTATTTCTGGACGTTGACACCTCCAGTGCGCCCACAGAGCATATTTGCATGCCTTCCACGAGCGCACTCGCCGTAACAAGGCATGCCCCGACTCGTCTTTCTCACGAGGAGATGCCTCATGGAATACGGCACCGTCAGGGAATTCAGTCAGGACTGGTTCAATGATCTGAGCAGGAGGGCGCCGGTCCAGGAGATGCTTCCCCGGCTGGCTTCCCAGCAGCTTGAAATGGCGTTCCCGGAGCGGACCCTGTACAGCCACGACGACTTCGTGGACTGGTACGCCGCGGTCGGTGACCTCTTCACCGACCAGGAACATGTGCTGGAGCGGCTGGAGGTCGAGGACCGCGGCGCCGTGCTGGATCTGGACGTGACCGTCGTCTGGAAGGCCACCCACGTGCGGGACGGCAGTCGTACGGCCTTCCGCATCGACCAGCAGTGGCAGCTGCAGAAGGGCCCCGGCGACGCACTGCGGATCCTGAAGTACCGCGTGGGTGACCTGCGTCCGGTGGAGGCGGGGCGATGAGCACGGACGAGGTCTTCGACTTCGTCGTCGTCGGATCGGGCTCGGGCGGCGCCGCGGTCGCGCACCGGCTCAGCGCGGACGGCCGGTTCACGGTGCTCCTGCTGGAGGCAGGCGGCATGGACGACCGTCCGGAGATCCACCGGGCCGACGCCGCTTCCGTGCTCTCGCTGCTGACCTCGGAGTGGAGCCCGGGGATCGACTGGGGATATGTCACCGAACCGGAGAAGGGCCTGGAAGGACGCGAGGTTCCCATCGCCCGGGGACGTGTCCTCGGCGGCAGCAGTTCCATCAACGCCCTGATGTGGGTGCGCGGCAACCGGGCCGATTACGACGCGTGGGCGGCGCTGGGCAATCCGGGCTGGTCCTACGACGACGTGCTGCCCTACTTCCGTCGCTCGGAGACCTACACCGGGCCGGCGTCCACGCCGGGTCTGCGCGGTGACTCCGGTCCGGTGAGCGTACGCGCGCTGCAGGACCCGAGTCCGGTCGCCCGCGCCTTCGTCACCGCGGCGGGAGGCAAGGACCCGTCGGCCGGGTTCGACTACAACGGTGCGGTTCAGGAGGGCGAGGGCTTCTTCTACCAGACCATCCGGACCGAGGACAACGCGCGCAGCAGCAGCGCCACGGCGTACCTCGACACGGTCATCAACCGTCCCAACCTGTACATCCAGGTGGGTGCGCAGGCCTCTCGCCTCGTCATCGAGGACAGGCGCACGCTCGGGGTCAGCTACGTCCAGAACGGCACCTTGCGCAGCGCCCGGGCGCGCAAGGAGGTGGTGGTCAGCGCCGGCGCCTTCGAGACACCGAAGCTGCTGATGCTCTCGGGCATCGGTCCGGCCGAGCACCTCGCGGAGTTCGGCATTCCGGTCGTCCAGGACCTGCCCGGGGTGGGCCGCAACCTCCAGGACCACCCGTTCGTGCCGGTCTGCTTCGAGGCGGTCGAGGAGCATCCGGCCGACGCCCTGCTGTCCGAAGCCGGGCTGTTCACCCGTACCCCCGCCGCCGCTCCCGGCGGCTCGCCCGACCTGCAGTTCACCTTCGGCCCGGTGAAGTTCCTGCCCCCCGAGGCCCCGGCGGACCAGTGGGTCGGCCCGGGTTTCACGTTCGCCCCCATAGCCCTGCTGCCCCGCAGCCGCGGCGAGGTCCGTCTCGCCGACACGGACTACCGGCATCCCGCTCGGGTGCAGGCGAACTACCTGCAGGACGAGGCCGACCTGGATGTGTTGGTGCACGGAGTGCGCCTCGCCCGGAAGCTCGCCGACCACAGCGCGTTCGACCACGTGCGCGGGGTCGAGCTTTCCCCCGGGCCGGATGTCGTGGACGACAACGCCGTGCGCGCCTTCGTCCGCGCCAACGCCTCGACGTTGTGGCATCCGGTCGGCACCGCCCGCATGGGCACCGGCCCGGACGCGGTCGTGGACGCCCGGCTCAGAGTCCACGGCATCGACGGCCTGCGGGTGGCGGACGCGTCCGTCATGCCGCGCATCGTCGCCGGCAACACCCACGCACCCACCGTCATGATCGGTGAGAAGGCCGCCGATCTGATCGCACAGTCCCACGGCATGCACACCGAAGGAGAACGCTCGTGAGTGCCACACAGACCGGAGCGGACCTGTACCGCACCTTCCTCAAGGCGTTCAACGACGCCGACTACACCACGGTCGAGGCCGTCATCGCGCCTGGCTTCACCGACCACCACCCCGGCTTCGACATCGACGGCATTGACTCCTACCTGGAGGCACTGCGCAACGCCCACGCGACGCTGGCAATCCAGGGCGAGCTGCTCGACATCCTCGAGGACGGTGACAAGGTCGTCACCCGGGTCCGGCTGACCGGCACCCACCAGGGCACCGTTCTCGGGGTGGCGGCCACCGGGCGTCCGGCGGAGTGGGAGACCACGGAGATCTGGCGCGTGGCGGACGGCGCCTTCGTCGAGCGGTGGGCCACCGACGACCTGCTCGGGCTGAAGGCCCAGCTGACCCAGGACGAGGCGAACGTCGCCGTCGTGCAGAAGGTCAGCGACGCGGTCAACGCCCACCGCTACGCGGACCTGGACGACCTGTTCGGCGCGTCCTTCGTGGACCACAACCCGGCCTGGGACGTGGAGTCGCTGGAGGAGCTGAAGGGCATCATCGTCGCCGCTCATGAGGCGCTGGACTTCACCGCCCACCTCGACGCCCTGTACCCGGCCGAGGGCCAGCGCGTGATCATGCACATCACGTTCACCGGCCGTCACGTCGGGCCGTTCTTCGGGATCGAGCCCACGGGCAAGGAGGTGACCTGGACGAGCCTGGAGGTCTACCGCCTGGAGGGCGGCAAGGTCGTCGAGCGCTGGGTACAGGCCGACACCGCCGGGCTGATGGCCCAGATCGGTGTCCCGCTGCCCGGCTGAACGCACATATCCACCACCCACAGGAGGACATGGTGAACACCGCTGACGTGGTGCGCCGTTATTACGAACTCGCCAACGCGGGCGACTGGGACGCCTGGTGCGACCTGTTCGCAGCCGACCAGACGATGGACGAACAGCTGGCGGGCCATGTGGAGGGCCGCGAGACGCTGCGGGAGATGATGAAGGGCTTCCCCGCCATGTACGCGGCCTTCTCCAACACCCCCGTCCACACCGTGGTCGAGGGCGGAGAGGCGGCCGTTCTGTCCCACATCTCGGCCCTGACCCCGTCCGGGCTGGAGATCGAAGCGGACGTCTGCAACTACTTCCGGATCGCCGGCGGCCTGATCCATTACATGAAGAACGTCCATGACACGGTGCCGTTCGCCGCGGTCACCGGAGAGTGAGGGATCCGGCATGAAGTGGTCCCACGTCGGTCTGAACTGTGCCGATCAGGCCGCCACCGAGGCGTTCTACACCCGGTGGTTCGGTTTCCGGCGGGCCCGGGTGGTCCGCGCCGGAGCCGAGGAGGTGATCTTCCTCAGGGCAGGCGGCGTCTACCTGGAGCTGTTCCCCACCGCGGCCCCGGCCGTGCTGCCGGTCGAGAAGGACGGCCCCCAGCACTCCGGTCTGGTGCGGCACCTGGCCTTCCAGGTGGACAGCGTCGACGAGTTCCTGGCCCAGGCGGGTGACGAACTGACCGTGACACTCGGTCCGTTGCGGTTCGACGAGTTCATCCCCGGCTGGAAGACCGTATGGGTCAGCGACCCGGACGGCGTCGTCGTCGAGGTGAGCCAGGGCTATACCGACCAGTCACCGGAGGAACTGGCGGCGGCATGACGACCGGCCCCGGCCCAGAAGGGGTGCTCCTGCTCTCGCCGCAGGAGCACCCCCTCTTCGCGCGGCGCGGCGGTCAGACGGCGGCCGCGTCGCACGACAGCCAGGGCGGTGCGGTCACCCGCAGTTCCTCCGGGCGCTCCGTCAGGGCCGGCAGCGCCGTCCCCCACAGACCGGCCAGCCGCTCCTTGAACCGGGCCGGGTGCTGCTCGGCACGGGTCAGGAAGTGGGCGCCGACGAACAGCTCCGTCAGGAACCGCATCGCCGTCTGCGGGCCGATGCCCGGGCGTAGTTCCTCCTGCCGCCAGGCGGTGTCCAGGAACTCGGTGAGCAGGACGAAGCCGCCGTCGCCGGGCGTGTTCCCGGCGGTGTCCAGGTCGCCGAGGCGCAGCCGGACACCGGCGGAGGTGACGGGATCGCTGAGGATCCTGCAGAACGCAGTGTGGGTGAAGTCGATGAGCTGTTGCAGGCCGCTCGCGTCGTGGCCCCTGGTCTGTTCGGCCAGGTCCGCCCAGACCGTCTCCTCCAGGGAGAGAATGTGGCCGGCGATGTCCTCCTTGGACGCGAAGTGGAAGTAGAAGGCCCCGCGGGTGGTGCCGGCGGTCCGCAGGATGTCCCGGACGCTGGTGCGCTGATAGCCGCGGGTGGTGAACGACGTGGACGCCGCGGTGATGAGCGTGTCGCGGGTTCGTCGGGCTCGTTCCTGCACCTGGTCTCGTCCTCCTTGCTCTGACGCGGTGGGCTGCGGATGACGGATGGGCCTGTGCTAGGCGGTGTAGGAGGTGGGCCGGAACGGGTAGGGCGTGCCGGTGAGGGTGGCGCTGAGAGACCTGAGGGCGAGGCGGGCCTGTTCGTCGTAGGCCTGACGGTGGGCGCGGGTCTCGGTGGCGCGGTTGAGATAGAGGCCCGTGCTGTGCTCGTACTCGGGCTCCTCGATGAGGCGCAGGACGTTGCAGGCGCCTTCGGCGATGCTGCTCTGCGGGGTGTAGAGGTGGGTGACGATCTTCGTCGGCATGTACGACGCCGGGTGCAGGGCGTTGACACTCACCCCTTCGCCGCGCAAGGTGTCCGCCAGGTCGAAGGTCAGCATGATCTGGGCGAGCTTGGCCTGGCAGTAGGCCTGTTCCCCACTCCACCAGCGGTCCAGCATGACGTCGTCGAAGTCGATCGGGGCCTGTCCGGCCGAGGCGACGTTGATGATGCGGGCGGGGGCGTTCCGGGCCAGCAGCGGGGCGAGCCGGGCGCTGAGGATGTAGGTGGACAGGTAGTCGACCTGGAAGGTCAGCTCGTGGCCCTCCCGGCTCTCCCGGCGTTCGAGTTCGACGCCCATGCCGGCGTTGTTGACCAGGGTGTCCAGCCGGCCGTGGGCGAGCACGCGGTCGGCGAGGCCCTGGATTTCCTGGAGGGAGGAGAAGTCGGCGACCTCGTAGCTGAGGTTGGGGTTGCCGGTGGAGGTGCGCAGGTCGGACAGGAGCCGGTCGCCCTTGTCCTTGCTGCGGCCGTGCAGGATGAGGGTCGCGCCACGCGAGGCGAGTTCCTCGGCGACGGCGTGGCCGAGGCCGTCGGTGGCCCCGGTGAGGAGGATGGTGCGGTTGCTGAGGTCGGTCATGTGCGGGCCTTTCGTGCGTGGGGCCGATGGGGGAGCGGAGGGGTGACGCCCGGGCTGCGGGCGTCACCCCTCCTTTTTTCGCGGCGGCCGAGGCCGGGTCAGTCGGTGTTGACGACCACGGACTTCAGCTGCAGGTACTCCTGGACGCCCTCCGGGCCGAGTTCGCGGCCGTAGCCGGAGTCCTTGTAGCCGCCGAAGGGGATGCTGTTCTCGAACATGGCCCAGGCGTTGACCCAGACGATGCCCGCCTGGAGCTGGGCCGCGACCTGGTGGGCGCGGGCCAGGGAGGTGGTGTGCAGGCCGGCGGCCAGGCCGTAGGGGGTGTTGTTGGCGAGGGCGACGGCCTCCTCGTCGGTGTCGAAGGCGGTGACCGTCAGCACGGGGCCGAACACCTCCTCCTGGGCTATGTGCATGTCGGGGGTCACGTCGGTGAACAGGGTGGGCTGGTGGAAGTAGCCCTTGCCGTCGATGGCGTGGCCACCGGCGCGCAGGGTCGCCCCTTCGGCCTGGGCGATGGCGACGTAATCCGTGACCCGCTTGAGCTGGGCTTCGTGGGCGAGGGGGCCCATGAAGGTGTTGGGGTCCATCGGGTCGCCGACGGAGGCGGCGGCCACGGCGCCGGCGAGGCGGTCGACGAGTTCGTCGTGGACGCTGCGGTGGACCAGGAGGCGGGAGCCGCTCATGCAGAACTGGCCGGTGTTGAAGAAGGCGGCCTGGAAGGCCCACTGAGTGACCGCGTCGAGGTCGGCGTCGGCGAAGACGATGTTGGCGCCCTTGCCGCCGAGTTCGGCGGTGACCTTCTTCAGAGTGCCGGCGGCGGTGGCGATGAGCTTCTTTCCGGTGGCGGTGGAGCCGGTGAAGGCGAGCTTCCGGACGTCGGGGTGCTCGGCCAGGCGGGCGCCGACGGTGGGCCCGTCACCGGTGACGACGTTGTAGACACCGGCCGGAAGCCCGGCCCGGGACATGATGTCGCCGAGCAGCAGCGAGCTCAGCGGCGTCTGCTCGGCCGGCTTGAGGACGAAGGTGTTGCCGGCGGCCAGCGCCGGGGCGATCTTGTTGACGGCAAGGTTGAGGGGGAAATTGAACGGGGTGATCGCGCCGACGACGCCGAGGGGCTCACGGCGGGTGTAGGCGAGGGACCGGGCGCCGGCCGGGCGGGCGGCGCCTTCGATCTGCTCGACCATGCCGGCGTAGTAGCGGAAGAGCTCCACGGCGGAGGGGACGTCGAATCCCTGGGTGAAGGTGAGGGGCTTGCCGACGTCGATGGACTCCAGGCGGGCCAGTTCGGCGCCGTTCTCCTCGATGGCGTCGGCGATGCTCAGCAGCAGACGGCCGCGCTGCTTGAGGGTCAGACTGCCCCACTCGGGGCCGGTGAAGGCCTGGCGGGCAGCCTCGACGGCCTCGTCCATGTCCGCCACGGAGGCCCAGGCCTGCCGGCAGACGACCTCACCGGTGGCGGGATTCACGACGTCCTGGGTTTCCCCGGTGGACGAGGGACGGAACTTTCCGCCGATGAACAACTGGACGTCTTCCACCGTGCGATCCGCGTACGCAGTCACGATTTGACTCCCTGATACAGGATTTCCGCCCGCCCACCCAAATCCGCTTGTGGGCAGGCGGGCGGGCATTTCGACTGGGGTGAATTTCCGTGCTGCTCCGACGTTAGGGGCCCGGTGGATACCCGTGAGCGGTCCGGGAGCCGAAGGGAGGAGAATTCGTTAAGTCTCCTCCCGGGTCGGATCTCAGTTTCAGGACTCCGGGGTCGGCCGGGGGATCAGCGCGTGCACGATGCCGGCCACCACGGCGATGCCGGCACCGGTCAGGCACAGGACGCGGGCGGTGACGTCGTGGTCGAGCAGGACGCCGCCGAGGGCAGCGCCGAGGGCCTGGCCCAGGTAGATGCCGGAGGAGTTGAAGGAGATGACGACGCTGGGCAGCGTCGGCACCAGCGCGGTCAGCCGGTGGTTGTTCGGGGTGGACACCGCCCAGCCCGCGGCGCCGTTGAGCACCATGACAATGATCACGGGCACGATCGAGGTGCAGACCGTCAGCAGGGCGAGGGTGACGATCAGCAGGAGGACGGCGCAGGTGAGGGTGCGCGCCGCGCCCAGGCGGTCGGTGAGGAAGCCGCTGCCGAAAGAGCCGAAGATGCCGCCGATGCCCCAGGCGAGCAGCGCGGTTGCGAGGGTGGTGCCGTGGATGTGGGCGGTCTGTGCGAGCACGGTGGCGGTGTAGGTGTAGACCATGATGCTGGCACCGCTGGCCAGGAGCATGAACACGACCATGGCCACGACCCGGCGGTTGGCCAGCACGGCCAACCGCTGCCCGAGGGGGATGGCCGGCGGGATCGGCAGGCCCGGCAGCACCAGCAGGACACCGAGCAGCGCCAGCGCGCCGACGGCCGCGACGAAGACGAGGCTGGCCTCCCAGGACATGTGCTGGCCGATGGCCGTGCCGACGGGGACGCCGAAGACGGTGCCGACGGTCAGGCCGCCGAGGATCATCGACAGCGCGCGGCCGCGGCGGGCGGGCCCGGCGAGCGCGGCCGCCGCGGCGGAGGCGTTCGGTGTGTACAGGGCCGCGCCCAGACCCGCGACGACCCGCGCCACGAGGAGGAGCGCCAGGTTCGGTGCGGCGGCGGAAGCCAGGTTGGCCAGGACGAACAGGCCGAGCGCGGACGCCAGCAAGGGCTTGCGGGGCAGCCGGCTCGTCAGGACGGCCAGGAAGGGCGCCGCCAGGCCGTAGGTCAGGGCGAACGCGGTGATGGTCTGGCCGGCGGCGCCGGTGGAGACGTGCAGGCCTCCGGCGATCTGGGGCAGGATGCCGGCCAGGACGAAGGAGTCCGTGCCCATGGCGAATGAGCCGAGGGCGAGCACGGCGACGGGCCTTCCCCAGGCGGGTGAGGACGGCGGCGCCGTGGCGGGGCTGTTCGTGCCCGTGGTAGTCGATTCTGTCGTCACGCAAAAGAGAGTGGTGCGTTGCGTGAAGGGGGTACAGAGGGCCAATCATGCTGGTGTAATGACCACCAGGACACGGCCGAAGGGGGATGCTTGGATGGCCGGCATGCAGCGCGAGCTTCTGGCGGCGTTCTTGAGGTCCCGCCGAGAGATGCTCTCCCCCGAGCAGCTCGGATTGACCCCCGGGCCGCGGCGGCGCACTCCGGGGCTGCGCCGCGAGGAGGTCGCTCAGCTCTCCGGGGTGAGCCTGACCTGGTACACCTGGCTGGAGCAGGGGCGGAATATCCGGGTGAGCCGGCAGGTGCTGGAAGCCCTGGCGCAGACGCTCCAGCTGGACCCGGCGGAGCGGCGGCACCTGTTCACCCTGGCGGAGACGGCGCTGCCCGCCGAGCGGCCGCAGCCGGCGTCGGTGAACCCGACGCTGCGCAAGCTGGTGGAGACCCTCGACCCCAACCCGGCGCACGTCATCAACGACTCCTGGGACGTGCTGGCCGCCAACCGCGCCTACGCCTCCCTCGTCGGCGGTCTGGAACAGCTGCCGCAGGAGGAGCGCAACAGCATCTGGCTGCTGTTCACCCGCCCGCAGATGCAGTCGCTCCTGGTCGACTGGCAGCACGAAGTCCGCGACATCCTCGGCCAGTTCCGCATCGCCGTGGGCCAGCACCCCGACGATCCGCGGACCACCGCGCTCATCGACACCCTGACCAGGTCGAGCAGCCAGTTCCGCGCCCTGTGGTCCGAGCATCCCGTACGGGCGTTCCGGCCGACCATGAAACGTTTCAGTCACCCTACGGCCGGGCGGCTGGATCTGAACTACACCAAACTGGACGTGGCGGAGGTGCCGGGCCAGCACCTGGTGGTGTTCATGCCCGCCTCCGAGGCGGACGAGCGAGCGCTGGCCCGGCTGGTCGCCGAGTCCCCGCAGCCGGCCCTGCTCTAGGGTCGGCTGCGCCGGCCTGGCGCTTCGGATCAGGCGTACGCGCCGACCAGGGTCAGTGACCGCTCCAGGCCGCTGAACCGCAGCGCTTCGCGGATCTCCGCGCCGGCGCCGTCCACGATGACCTGGGTGCCGGGCCGGGCCTGTTGCTGGGCCATAGCCAGGCACCGCACGCCCGCGCCGACCATGCTGCGCAGCTCTCCCAGGTGGATGACCAGGCGCCGTACCGGTGCCTCGGCGGCCTGTCCCACCAGGGCGCGCAGGCGCGGCACGTCCGCGTCGGTGAGGTCTCCGGCCAGGTGCAGGGTCGCGGTGGACTGACTGGTGCCGAGGTAGGCCTCGAACATCATCGGAGTGTCCTTTCGTCGGGCTGTGCGGTGAGGACGGCCACGCTGCGGCCGCCGAGGGTGAACGGGCCGCCGGTCAGGGCCGGTCCGGCGCCCGGCGGATGGCTGGGGAGGTCGGCCGCGGTGTCGATCTGCGTGTGCCAGCGTGTTCCCGGCGGGGGCGCCGGCACCTGGATGTCCACTGCGTCCGTTGCGGTGTTGGCGGCGATCAGCACGCAGTCCGGGCGTCCCCGCTCGTCCTGCTGGTACAGGCGCGCCACCAGCAGCGTGGAGTGCTCGTCCCAGTCCGGGGCGTCCGGGCGTTCGCCGTGCCAGGAGACCGGCGGCAGTGCCCAGCCGGGCGGGGTACGGCCGCTGGGGTGCTCGTCGCGGCGCAGCACCGGGTGGGCGCGGCGCAGGGCGATCGCGTCTCGGGTGAAGGCGAGTAGGTCGGCGTCGGCGCGGGCGAGGTTCCAGTCGAGCCAGCTGGTGGGGTTGTCCTGGCTGTAGGCGTTGTTGTTGCCGTGCTGCGTGCGGCCGAACTCGTCGCCCGCGGTCAGCATGGGGATGCCGCGGCTGGTGAACAGCAGGGCGAGGGCGTTGCGGTGCTGACGCAGCCTCAGTCGCCGAATGTGGGGGTCGGCGGTGGGGCCCTCGTGGCCGTGGTTCCAGCTCTCCTCGTCGGGGATGCCGTCATGGCCGCCTTCGCCGTTGGCGTGGTTGTGCCGGTGGTCGTAGGCGGTCCAGTCGGAGAGGGTGAGGCCGTCGTGACAGGTGACGTAGTTGATGGAGGCGGTGGGCCCCCGGCCGGGGTAGAGGTCGGATGAGCCGGCCAGACGGGTGGCCATGGCGGCGGTGCTACCAGAGCGGGCGAGCAGGAAGCGGCGGACGGTGTCGCGGTAACGGCCGTTCCATTCGCTGAACCGCCGGTGGCCCGGGAAGGCGCCGACCTGGTCGAGCCCGGTGGCGTCGGTGGCCTCCGCGATCAGAAGGCAGTCGGCGAGCACGGGGTCGTGGGCGACGGCCTCCAGCAGCGGTGGGTTCGCCTGCACCTGGCCGTCAGGGCCGCGGGTGAGGATGGAGGCCATGTCGAAGCGAAAGCCGTCGATGCCGTAGCGGGTGACCCAGTGGCGCAGGCAGTCCAGGATCAGGCGCCGGGTCACCGGGTGGTTGGCATTGACGGTGTTGCCGGTCGCGGTGAGGTTGCGGGGGCGGCCGTCCGCGTCCAGGAGGTAGTAGGCCGCCTCGTCGAGGGCGCGCAGACCCTGGTCGGGGCCCCGGTGGTCGCCCTCGGCGGTATGGTTGAACACCACGTCGAGGACGACGCGGATGCCGGCCCGGTGCAGGGCGCCGACCAGCGCGGCGAGTTCGGTGTCGGCGCCCGCCGGGTCGGCGGGGTCGGTGGCATAGGCGGCCTTCGGCGCGAACAGCGCGACGGGGTTGTAACCCCAGTAGTTGAGTAGCGGCTGTCCGGTGCCGGGTTCGGTGTAGGTGTTGTCGGTCTCGTCGAACTCGGCGATTGGCAGCAGTTCGACGCAGTTGACGCCGAGGTCGAGCAGGTACGGGATCTTCTCGATCATCCCGGTGTAGGTGCCGGGGGCACGGACACCGGAGGTGGCGGACCGGGTGAAGCCGCGCAGGTGGGCCTCGTAGACGACGAGGTCGGCCGGTGCGGTGCGCGGCCGGGCGCCGACCGTGGGCGGGGCGGGGTCGTAGGCCGGGATCCGGGCGAGGAGGCGGCGCGGCCGCACTGCCCAGGCGGTGGTGGTGACGGCGCGGGTGTAGGGGTCGTGGACGAGGACGGGCGGGCGGCCGCCGGCCGGATGGACCCGCAGGGCGTAGGCCAGGTCAGCGACACCGGGCCCGTCGAGGCGGAGGGTGTGCACCGTTCCAACGCGGTGTTCGAGCCGGAACGGGTACTCACCGACGACGTCGCCGGTGTGCGGGTCGAGCAGGACCAGGGAGAGCCGCGCGGCGGTGCTGTGGACGGCGAAGTTGACCCCGGAGGCGTCCGCGGTGGCGCCCAGGGGTGCCGGTCGGCCGGGGCCGGCCCGCAGCGGAGGGTGCGGGCTGCGCACTGCGGAGGTCACCGGCCCGGCTCCCGCGGGCGCAGCCGGGCCTGGACGGTGACGCGGTGGTCCACGGCCGGGAGGGTGACGGTCAGGGCCTCGGCGTCGAAATCGGTGTACGGGGCGCCGTCGACGAGGACGGAGTCCAGGACGACGCTGCCGCCCGGCAGGCTGTCGGGGGCGACGCGGAGCTTGTTCTGCGGGTAGTTCGCGTCGGTGCGGGGCTTGAACCACAGCGTCAGGGGCTCGCGCCGGATCAGCAGCCGGGTGTAGACCTCGGCGAGGAAGCACAGTTCGGCCTTGTGGTACATGCTCATGGCGTGGCTGCCCTTGAGGCGTTCGTTGCCCAGGTGGTACGGCAGCCCTTGGGCCAGGACGGTGAAGTGGACCGCGCCCTCGTCGTGGTCGAGGAAGAAGGCGTTGTAGAACGCCGAGGCCTCGTCGGCGTGGCGCAGGAAGTCCTCGTCGCCGGTGGTGCCGGCCATGATGAGGTAGGCAAGGATGGCCTGCTCCTGCTGCCACCAGGCCTTGCGGTCGTGCCAGGAGAAGGCGTGGACGCCGTCCTCTGCGGTGCGCTCGACCATGTCGTACCAGCCGCCGCGCTGGGGGTCGCGGCCGACGCCGGGCATGGTGCGGCTGATCCGTTCGGCCAGGTGTCGGTATTCGGGTTTGGGCCGCAGGGGGAGCATGCGGGTGAGGTTCCAAGCGATCTTGAGGTTGTGGCCGACGACGGCGCGGTTCTGCTGCCAGCCCCAGCTGTGGTCGGGCGTCCAGTCGGCGTGGAAGCGTTCGTCGACGAAGGGGCTGCCGTCGGGGGCGCGGTCGGGCAGATGGGTGGCGATCATGTCGAAGCTGTGTTCGAGCATGTCCCGGTAGCGCTCCTCGCCCGTGGCCAGGTACAGGTTGAACAGGTAGGCGGGGGCGTGGTCACCGACGGAGTTCCAGTTCTTGCGGGAGGCGTTGGGCCCGAGTGAGGGGTGGTGCGGGCTGAGTTCGACCGGGTCGATGTGGGAGTAGTAGCCGCCCAGGCGCGGGTCGTGGAAGAACCGCTCGAACAGGCGCACCGTTCCCTCGATGTCCTTCAGCAGGCCGGGGTCACCGGTGAGGCGGTAGGTCTGCACGAGGCCGACCAGGGCGTAGATCTGCTCGTACGCGGGGATGGTGCGGTAGTCGTCGTCGAACTCGGAGGCGAACAGGCGTCGTTCCCGCGGTCCTTCGACGTCCACGCCGTGGTACCAGTAGACGACGTCCTCGACGGTGTCGACATAGCGCAGATGGTCGCGCAGGTACTGCGAGCCGCGCTCTGCGACCTCGAGGAAGTCCTCCTCGCCGGTCAGCATGTAGGCAACGGCCATGCCGTAGACCATCCGGGAGATGGTGTCGGTCTCCTGGATGTGGCGGGTCGTCTTCTCGCCGCTGCTGCGGATCTCCGTGCGGTAGTCGGCGAAGTCGACCGGGCCCGTGCCGAACTGCGAGCGGCGGTAGAAGCGGGCCAACCGGCTGAGTTGCCCCGTCCACCAGCCGGCCTCCGCGAACGGCGGCCGCCGGCCGGGTTCGGTGACGAACAGCAGTTGGGTGGCCTGGAAGTGCAGGCCGGTGGGGCGGGGATAGACCGGGCCGTAGCTGAACAACAGGACGCCGGGACGCAGCAGTTCGTCGATGCGGCCGGTGGCGTCGCGGTAGGGCTCGCCCAGGTTGCGCAGCAGCTGGGCGTAAGTGGTGTCGGTCAGGTGCACGGTGACAGGGCGTCCGTCGAGGGTCTTCAGGTGCACGCTGGAGCCGTCTCGTCCCTGGACGTAGCCGGCGACGCTGTCGGAGAAGGTGAAGTCGAGCTCAGCGGCCATCGCTGGCCTCCAGCTGGGCGATCACGGCGCGGGCGAGCAGGTGGCAGTGGTCGACGGTGCGGCCGGTCACCAGGTCGCCGTCCATGACCAGGTCCTGGTTGGAGTACCGGGCCCCCATGTTGCGGACGTCCCCGATGAGGTTGTTGTGGCAGGTGACGGGGCGGTCGCGGAGCAGGTCCGAGGCGGCGGACATCAGCAGCAGGCCGTGGCAGGAGAAGGCCTTCACGAGATTCGGCAGCCGGAACGCGCGGCGCATCAGCTCGACCGCGGGCGCCGGTTTGTCGACGTCCTCGCTGTAGCGCAGCCGGTCGGAGACCATGCCGGAGGGGACGATGAGGGCGGACAGGCGGGCCAGTTCGCCGTAGCCGAGTTCTTCCAAGTCGCCGTCGACAGTGATGGCCGGTCCGTGGTCGGCTCCGGTGAAGGTCAGTTCGGGCCGGCCCCACAGGCGGGTGAGGAGGACGACCTCGGCGCCCTCCTCGGCGAAGCGGCGCTGGTAGTAGGAGATCTCGTCGGCGACGAAGTCGTTCTCCACCAAGATCCCGACGCGTCTGCCGGGCAGGCGGCCGGCGGGCAGGGAGACGGGTGCTTGCATGAGGAGTCCTCGGGTCGAAGGGGCGCGGACGGGTCGGTGGCTGTCAGACGGCGGTGAGCCGGGCGGTGCGGTCGATGCGGACGGTGATGCTGCGAATGCGGGGCACGCCGTCCTGGAGCACGATCCACATGGACCGCCACAGGCCGTCGGACGAGCCGTGCAGGCTGATCTCGGCGTGTTTGGGGGAGACGACGCGGACGGTGACGTCCTCGCCGGTCGGCGGCCGGGACAGGGCGGTGGCGTCCCGGTCGCGGTACCAGGCGTCGAACTCCGAGCTCCCGCGCAGCACATGGTCGGGCAGCTCGACGAGCAGGCCGTTGGCGAAGAAGGTGTGCAGTTCGCCCAGCGGTGCCTTGCGGGCCAGGGCGTCGTGCCACCGCTGGACGGTCTCGCGCACGCGCTGTTCGTCGAGCGCGGACGGTTCGGGGGCGGTCACGTCAGAGCCTCCTGACTGTCATTCGATGGCGAGGTCGATGAGGTAGGGGCCGTCATGGGCGAGCATGTCGGCGACGGCTCGGCTGACCTGCTCCGGCCGTTCGACGCGCCGGCCGGGCACGCTCAGGGCTCCGGCGAGGGCGGCGAAGTCGATCGGCGGCCGGGACAGGTCGAAGGCGTCGGGCATGGGGTGCGGGGCGATGCCCAGATCGCTCCAGTACTGCTCCAGGTTGTTGTCCAGCAGGCGGTAGCGCTGGTTGTTGCAGATGACGAACTTGGCGTCGATGTGGTAGCGGGCGGCGGTCCACAGGGCCTGGAAGGTGTACATGCTCCCGCCGTCGCCGGTGAAGCCGACCACGGTCGCCTCGGGGCGGGCGAGCTTGGCACCCATGGCTCCGGGGATGCCGACGCCCAGGGAGCCGCCGCGGGTCTGGAAGAACCGGCCGGGTGCGGTGGCGGGCAGATGCGTGGCCAGGGGGCCGCCGGCGGTGAGCGCCTCGTCGAAGACGAGGAGGTCGAGGGGGGCCTGTGCGGCCAGTTCTCGGGCGAAGTCATCCATCAGGGTCCCGGCGGGCGCCGGGGCCGGGCGCGCGGCGGCCGGTGCTGCGGGGCGGCGGTGCCGGCCGAGGGTGCGCGCGAGCGCGTCGAGGGTGAGCTTGGGGTCGGAGACCAGGCCGAGATCCACCGGGTGGTTCTTGCCGATCTCATAGGCGTCGAGATCGATGTGCACGATCTTCGCGTCCGGGTGGAACGGCGATCCCAGGTGCGGGAAGACCTCGGGGAAGACGTAGGTGCCGACGATCAGTACGGCGTCGGCGTCGGCGACCACACGGGCGCTGTCCTTGCCGAACATGTGGCCGAGCTGGCCGCCGTAGAGGGGATGGGTGGTGTCGAAGTTGAATTCCGAGGAGTTGACGCCCCACACCGGTGCCTGCAGCAGCTCGGCGACGTCGGTCAGTTCCTCCTGGGCGTCGCTGGCGGCGACCCCGTCCCCCATGAGGATCAGGGGCCTCGTCGCCCCGGCGAGGAAACCGGCCGCGTCGTCGACCAGGTCACGGGCGGGGGCGGTGCGGGTCTGCGGTATCGGGGTGGCGAAGGCGGCTTCGGTGGTGACCTGGTCGAGGACGTCCGCGGGGACGACCAGGACCACGGGCCCCCGTGGGGGCGTCATGGCGATCTTCACAGCACGCCGCAGGAGCCTCAGGGTCGAGGACGGGTCGGTCACGCGCAACACGTCCTTGGTGACCGGCTGAGCCATGGAGACCAGGTCGGCAGCCATCTGGGCGTCCATGGCGTCGTAGCGCACGCCCGCCTCGCCGACGAGCACCACCAGGGGTGATCCGCCGCGCCTGGCCTGGTAGAGCATGCCGATGCCGTTGCCCAGGCCCACACTGCTGTGCAGCTGGACCAGCCCCGGCCGACGCCCGGCGCGGGCGTATCCGTCGGCCATCCCGACGGCGACGCTCTCGTGGAGGGTCAGGACGTAGGACAGAGGTGTCTTGCCGCCCTCGTCGAGGAAACCCTGCTCGACCGTTCCGGGATTGCCGAACATCCAGGTGATGCCGTCGGCGGCGAACTGCTCGTAGATGGCTGCCTTGCCTGGCCTCGCGGGCACGGCTGCCTCCTTTCGTCGCGGTGGTGGGAAGGAGTGTCACCAGCCGGAGCGGCGCAGGCCGTTTTCCAGCACCTCGACCAGTGCCTCACCGCCGGGGATGGAGTCCGGGGTGGAGCGGGCCGTCACGAACGGGAAGTCGACGATCACCGATGTCTCCTTGCCGACGTTGCCGTGGAAGGCGCCGTCGGGGCCGGTGGCGTCGCGCAGGATGTACTCCAGCGGGTACGGCGGCGGGCCCATGTTGAAGTCCACGCCGATGAACCCGGTGCCGTCCTTGTAGTCGTACTCCTTGGGGTGGCCGGTGACGTGCTTGCCCCACAGCAGGCTGGCCCTGGTCTCCAGGTCCCGGGCGAACGCGAGGACCGCGACGCCGTAGCACTCGGCCAGGATCGGCTTGTCGGCCGCGGCGAAGGCGAGGACCAGCTCGTGCAAACGCTCGTTGTTGGCGAGGTCCACGATGGGGCCGCTACCGCCGACGATGACCAGCGCGTCGAAGCCGGCCAGCAGTCCGGTCAGGGACTCGCCGAGCCGTCGGTGGTAGTCCTCCAGATCCCGCAGGTGGTTCAGCGCGCTGTAGTAGGGGCGCTCGGGGACCAGGTCCTCCAGGCTCAGCGGGTCGTCGAGGCGGCTGGAGCCGTCGACCTCCTGCACCTTGCGGGCCATGTCACGGGTGGTCACCGAACGGCCCAGCGGCGGGTCGATGTAGTCGGGGTCCATGCTCGGCGGCAGCGCGCGGGCCCGCTTGCCGGTCGGGGTGGCGAAGGTGACGCGGTAGCCGCGGGCGTCGAACACCTCCAGCGGGCCCACGAGTTCCTCACCCCAGTAGCCGAATTCCGAGAGGATCATCAAGATCCGTTTGGACATGTCGCCTCCCAGCGCCATTCGTTTCGGGTTTGTTTCGGCTGTCCAGCCCTGCGGGTAATTCCCGTGGCCAGCCGTCCCCGACGAGTCAACGCGACCGTGCGGGCCGATACAAGGAATTTCGACAGCTGCTGGGCCACTTTGTGGACTTGATGAAATGTGAGACGGCCGGCGGACGTCCTCCCGGATTTGCGGGAGTCCGCACAATGTGCGGGCGATCAATGGAATTGCTTCCGCTGGGCAACTTCCGTCACGCAAGCTGAGCGCACCGACTGCCACCAGAAAAAAGGGGACGACGATGATCGGGCGCTTGGTGATTCAGGATCTCTCACCGTCCGTCGGCGACGGCACTCTGGCGTCGAAGGCCGTGGTCGGCGAGTACATCCCCATCAGTGCGACGATCTGGCGCGAGGGCCATGAGAGCGTGTCCGCCGCAGTGGTCTGGCGTCACCGGGAGGGCGACGCGCCCTCGACGTCCACGCCGATGGTCCTGGCCGACGAGGGGACGGACCGCTGGTCGGCCACCGTGGTCGCCGATCGGGCCGGACTGTGGGCCTACCGCGTCGACGCCTGGCACGATCCCTGGCTGACCTGGAGACGCACCGTCGGGGCCAAGCTCGATGCCGGCCAGGACGCCGAGGAGATGGCCAACGACCTGGAGGCGGGGGCCCGGCTGCTGGAGCGCCATGTGCGGCGCGCCGCCGCCGGGGACCGCCCCCGGCTCCAGGACGCCGTACGGGCCCTGCGCGACGACCGGCTCCCGGTCGCCGCCCGCACCGCCCCGGCGCTGCACGAGGAGGTCACCCAGATCACCGCGCACAACCCGCTGCGGGAGCTGCTGACCCGCGGCCCCGTGCGCACCGTCCGCGTAGAACGGCCGCTGGCCCTGGCCGGCGCCTGGTACGAACTGTTCCCCCGCTCCACCGGCGGACACCACCTGGACGGCACCCCCCGACACGGCACCTTCGCCTCCACCACGGCGCACCTTCCCCGTATCGCCGGCATGGGCTTCGACGTGGTCTACCTGCCGCCCGTGCACCCTGTCGGCACCACCCACCGCAAGGGGCCCAACAACGCCCTGACGGCGGGTCCCACGGACGTCGGATCCCCCTGGGCCATCGGCTCACCGGCCGGAGGCCACGACGCCGTCCACCCCGACCTGGGCACCCTCGCCGACTTCGACGCGCTGGTCGCCAACGCCCGCGGCCTCGGCCTGGAGATCGCCCTCGATCTGGCCCTGCAGTGCTCCCCGGACCACCCTTGGGTGCGCGAGCACCCTGAGTGGTTCACCACCCGCCCGGACGGCAGCATCGCCCACGCCGAGAATCCGCCGAAGTCCTACGAGGACATCCTGCCGCTGAACTTCGACAACGATCCCGAGGGCCTGTACGCCGAGGTCCTTCGCATCGTGCTGCACTGGATCGACCACGGCGTCACCGTCTTCCGCGTCGACAACCCGCACACCAAGCCGGCCCGCTTCTGGCAGTGGCTGATCGACCAGGTCAAGTGCCGACACCCGGAAACCGTGTTCCTCGCCGAGGCGTTCACCCGTCCCGCCGTCCTCAAGGGCCTCGCCGACATCGGGTTCAGCCAGTCGTACACGTACTTCACCTGGCGCACCGGCAAACAGGAACTGACCGACTACCTGACCGAGTTGTCTGCCGGCGTCGACCGGCTGCGTCCCAACTTCTTCGTCAACACGCCCGACATCCTCCCCGCCCATCTGCAGACCGGCCTGCCCGCGAGCTTCGCACTGCGCGCCGCGCTGGCCGCCACTCTCTCCCCCACCTGGGGCCTCTACGCCGGCTTCGAACTGCTGGAACACCAGGTGCTGCGCGAGGGGACGGAGGACTACCTGGACTCGGAGAAGTACCAGTTACGCCCCCGCGACTTCGACGGGGCGCCGCTGACGCCGTGGATCACCGAGCTGAACCGGCTGCGGCGCGCGCACCCGGCCCTGCGGCAGCTGCGGTCCCTGCGCTTCCTCGACATCGACAGCGACGACTTGCTGGCCTTCCTCAAGCACGACGCGGCCAGCGGCGATACCGTCCTGTGCGTCATCACCCTCGACCCCGAGCGGCCGGCCGAGGGGTTCCTGACCCTGCCACCGGACCTGCCCGGCGCCGGACCGGACGGGGACATCCCCGCCCAGGACGCGCTCACCCGGGAGCCGGCCCTGCTGACCTCCGGCACCGTCAAGCTCGATCCGGCCGAGAGCGTGCTGCGCATCCACACCTGGACTTCCGGTGAGTGAGCGCGGGGGGGACCAGGTCGTCCCCACGCCCCGGTCCTGGGACTTCGGCAGCGCCCGCCCGATGCCCGGCGACGACACGGACTGGTTCAAGCGGGCCGTGTTCTACGAGGTGCTGGTGCGGTCCTTCAGCGACAGCAACGCCGACGGCGTCGGCGACTTCAAGGGCCTGACGTCCCGCCTGGACTACCTGCGCTGGCTCGGCGTGGACTGCCTGTGGCTGCCCCCGTTCTACGCCTCCCCGCTGCGTGACGGCGGCTACGACATCAGCGACTACCGCGCGGTCCTGCCCCAGTACGGCACCATCGGGGACTTCGTCGAGCTGCTGGACGCCGCGCACGCCCGTGGCATCCGCGTCATCACCGACCTCGTGATGAACCACACCAGCGACCAGCACGCCTGGTTCCAGGAGTCCCGCAGCCATCCTGACGGCCCCTACGGCGACTTCTACGTCTGGGCCGACGACGACACCGGCTACCCGAACGCCCGGATCATCTTCGTCGACACCGAGACCTCCAACTGGAGCCGCGACCCGGTGCGCGGCCAGTACTACTGGCACCGCTTCTTCTCCCACCAGCCCGACCTCAACTACGACAACCCGCGCGTGCAGGACGCCATGCTCGACGTACTGCGGTTCTGGCTCGACCTGGGAATCGACGGCTTCCGCATGGACGCGGTCCCGTACCTGTTCGTCGAGGAGGGCACCAACGGGGAGAACCTGCCGCGTACGCACGCCTTCCTGCAACTGGTGCGCAAGGTGGTCGACGACGAGTACCCGGGCCGGCTGCTCCTGGCCGAGGCCAACCAGTGGCCCGTCGACGCCGTGGAGTACTTCGGCGACCCGGGCACCGGCGGCAACGAGGCCCACATGGCCTTCCACTTCCCGCTGATGCCACGGCTGTTCATGGCCCTGCGCCGGGAGGACCACCAGCCCGTCTCCGACATCCTCGAGCAGACCCCGGCCATCCCCTCCGGCAGCCAGTGGGCCATCTTCCTGCGCAACCACGACGAACTCACCCTGGAGATGGTCAGCGACGAGGAACGCGACTTCATGTACGCGAGCTACGCCAGGGAACCTCGGATGCGCGCCAACATCGGCATCCGCAGGCGTCTGGCCCCGCTGCTGGACAACGACCGCAACCAGATAGAACTCCTCACCGCGCTGCTGCTGTCGCTGCCCGGCTCTCCCGTCCTGTACTACGGCGACGAGATCGGCATGGGCGACAACATCTGGCTGGCCGACCGCGACGGCGTACGCACCCCCATGCAGTGGACCCCCGGCCGTAACGCCGGCTTCTCCACCGCGGCCCCCGGGCGCCTGGTCCTGCCCGTCGTCGCGGACGCCACCTACGGTTACGCCGGCGTCAACGTCGAGGCGCAGATGGGCCAGGATTCCTCGCTGCTGAACTGGACCCGCCGCATGCTGGCGATCCGCCGTCGCCATCCCGTCTTCGGCCTCGGTGACTACCGGCAGGTGCCCACCGGCAACAACGGCGTGCTGGCGTACGTCCGCCGGATGACCGGCCCGGACGGAACCGAGTCCATGGTGGTGTGCGTCAACAACTTCTCCCGCCATCCCCAGCCGGCGTCGTTGCACCTGCCCGACGCGGCGGGTCTGAGGCCGGTGGAGCTGACCGGCTCGGTGCCCTTCCCGGTCATCACCACCGAGCCCTACGGAATCACCCTCGCCGGCCACGGTTTCCTGTGGCTGGGCGTCGGCGCCGATCACGCGGGGGTGGCCTCGTGAACGGTCCGCTGCGCGTCCTGCGTTCACCGGCCGCCGCGGCCGCCGTCCAGCGGTGGCTGCCCCGGCAGCACTGGTACGCCGACAGGGGGCGGACCCTGCTGCGCGTGCACGCCCAAGACGTCCTTCCCTTCACCGACGACGCACACCACCCGGGAGCAGTGGTGCTGTGGCGCGCGACGTTCGCGGCGGGTCCGCCGTCCGTGTATCAGGTCCTCCATGGGCTGCGCCGCCCCGGCGGTGCGGCGACCGGAGACGCCGTGACGGAGATCGCGCGCTGCGCGGGATGGTCGGTCACCGAGGCCCTGACCGACGCTTCGGTGGTGGGGGCCCTTGCCCGGCGCATCCTCGCGGGGGGCGACCTCGGAGCGCTGCGGTTCCAGCGCGAGAGGGAGGACTTGACGGAGCCGTTCCCAGTTGTTCCGGTGCGTCCGCTGGGTGTGGAGCAGAGCAACAGCTCGGTGGTGATCGGCGACCGCCTTCTGCTGAAGGTCTTCCGGCGGCCGGCGACCGGTCTCGGTCTCGACCTGGAGGTGCAGCGTCTGCTCACGGCCGCCGGTTCCGCAGATACTCCGGCGCTCTTCGGCTCCCTCGAAGCGACGACGGACGAGGGTACCGCCACGCTGGCTGTGCTGCAGCACTATCTGCCCGGCGCCGTGGACGGATGGACCGCTGCGGCCGGCACGCCGGACTTCGAGGAGCACGCCCGGGAACTGGGGCGCGTGGTGGCCCGCCTTCACGAAGACCTGGCCGCCCACGGACCCACCGCCGCCCTGGACACCACCGTCGCCCGACGGATCGGACGGTCCCTGCACTCACGGCTGACGGCGGCAGTCGACACCGTCCCCGGGCTTCGACCCTTCGACGCCGCCATCCGCGAGGTGTACGACCGCGCGCAACAGGTCGTCGCCGGCGCGGGAATTACCGTCCAGCGCGTCCACGGCGACCTGCACCTGGGCCAGGTCATCCACGCGGGCCGGCGGTGGCTCGCCGTCGACTTCGAGGGAGAGCCAGCCGCTACCCAGGCCGAACGCGAGGCCCTGCATCCTGTAGCCAAGGACATCGCGGGCATGCTCCGCTCGTTCGACTACCGGGCGTTGGCGGACCTCGCCGAGGACGGCGCGGCGGACGACACGGTGCGCCGCCGTGCCGCCGCGCGGTGGGCCGCCCGCGCCTCGGAGGCATTCTGCACGGGCTATGCGCAGTTGTCCGGGCAAGATCCACGGAGGCAGCACCCTGTACTCACGGCCTATGAAATCGACAAAGCGGTTTATGAACTTTCCTATGAAGTACGGCATCGCCCTCACCTGGCCTGGATCCCCCGGCAGGCGGTGGTACGACTGGCCAGACGGACACATTCCCGCCAACCTGCGTAAAGCTTTTTCCAAGATAGCGGTTGCGGCGATATCGTGCACGTGAGCACGGAAAAATGCTGGGTAGTGAGCGGGCGTATGCAGTCGCCGGCACGGCACACACGGGGGAAACATGACAGAGCCGCAGCAGGACACCCGGGACTTGGCGAGCCCGGACACGGATGCTCCTGGCCCGCACGCTCCGCAGAGCGCGCACCAGTGGTCGGCTGCCACATGATTCGTTAAAACGACAGCAGCAGGCATCGCACGGCCCCAGGCGCGGACTTTCTTCCCCGGCGCCTTTCTTGGGTATTTCTTTTTATCCCGCCACACGTAAAACTGTGTGACTCATGAGACTTCGTTAAGTCGCTATTGCGGGACCAGTCCGCCCCCGGTTCATCATGTCTAAAAGTTGTACCGTCCGCGAGGCAACGAAAGGCGTGAATGCAGGTGATCTCATGCGCGGCGCCCCAATTGGACCCGATGGCAGCCTTCTCGGCCGAGATTTTCAGTCCTCTTCCGCGTGCCGACCAACGGCGTTGGGCGGAAATATATCTGCGCGGACTGCTCATCACGGAAGGAAAGAAATCCATCCGTCGAATAGCAAACGCGGTGTCGATATACCGGGCGGACCAGTCGCTCCAGCAGTTTATCAACCAGAGCCCCTGGGACTGGGAGCCCGTGCGTGCGCTGACCGCCCGCTATGTCGACACCGCCCTGGCCCCGACCAGTTGGTCCATCGAGCGGATCATCATCCCCAAGCGGGGCGACCGCTCCGTCGGAGTCCAGCGCCGCTTCGTCCCCGAAGCCGGCCGCATCGTCAACAGCCAGCTCGCTCTCGGGATCTTCCTGTCCGCCGGGGAGCTCAGCATCCCCGCCGACTGGCGCATCGCCCTGACCGACGGCTGGAACCAGGACGCCGCCCTGCGGCGCGCCGCCTACATCCCAGACTCCGTCTCGGGCAAACCGGAGTGGTTCGAAGTTCTCTCCATGATCAATGAGATGACCCGGCACTGGAAACTGGCCCCGGTCCCGGTCGTCGGCGACCTGCGGCACTTCACCGACGTCGGCCAGCTCATCGCTGGCTTAGCCGGAGCCGGAGCCGACTTCGCCCTGCAGGTCGACGGTTCCCTGTTCATCATTCCCGCCAACCGGGGCGCCGCCGGTGGGCGGGGCGCCGGCAGAGGCAAACCTGGCTCCGTCGTCACCGTCCGCGAATACCTCACCGAGGCGGAGCGCAAACCGCCGCTGACCGCACCGCTCACCCTGACCCGCGTCAGTTCCCGCAGCGCTATCCTCTCCTCGCTCGCCCGCATTCCCATCGTCCAGCCCAGCCATGGCAGGACCACCCGCATCATCCGCGTCATCGGGGAGTGGAACGACACCTGCGGCTTCACCCGTTTCTGGGTCACCAACCTCCTCCAGCGCAGTCTGTCCGACGTGCTGGACCTGGCCCGTAACACCTTCCACAACCGTGTCGATGAGGGCGTCATCACCAGCGAATACGGCCTGCGGGACTTCGAAGGGCGCTCCTACCGGGGGCTGCACCACCACCTGACCATGGTCTCCGCCGCCGCCGCCTACGCCGGACTGTCCGCCCGCCCGGACTACCCCGCTCAGACCTGATCGGGCATCAGCCGTTCTCGCGACCGGCGAGAGAGAACAGCGCCGTTCTCCCTCAGCCGCACCATCCCGGCTCCAGCTGGCACTCTCCGGACACCGCATGCCCTCCACAGCATCCCTGGTGGATGCCCGGCACTCCTTCAGCCTCGCTCCGGTCCACGACGTCGTCCGCACCTGGCGGGCCCGCCTCGCCGCGGCCCCGGCCGTCGACGCGTTCCTCACTCGTTGGATGCCGCTGTGTGTACGGTCCGCAGCGGATCGAGGAAGTCACGCTGGTCGATTCCCGGGCGGGGCGTGATGAGCATGTGGGAGGCCTGCCAGGGGTGGGCCACACAGGACCGCTGGTTTCCAGCAGGGTGTGGCCCGCGCCTGCTCCGCCCGCGTCCCGGAGCGGCGTCACAAAGCCTATGACGTGTGGGGTTTGTGAGGCTCACAGGCCGTTTGCCCAGCTGGTGCCGTGTCCGCATAGGTTCGCCGGGTTGGCGGTGGAGGCGGTGCTACAGAGGCGATTGGATCTGAGCATCCGATGCAGGGTCAGCAAGAGATTGGGGCAGAGCCGGAGCGCCTACCGCACGGCCGGCCAAACGCTGCGGGAGTAAGCAGTCGTCGAGGTAGAGGTTGCGTGCGGTGGCAGGTGGCAGGCAGTCGGTCGGGGTGCTTCTGTTCGGCCCAGCCCGAGCCGGCGGTGGGCCGGATTCCGAGCGGGCCGAACTCGTCGAACGCGAAGACCCGGTCCGGGAAGCGGTCCAGGACCTCCTCAATGAACACGCATCATTGCGCTGCCGGGGCCGGCATACCGCTGCGGCTGGGGAACAACAGCCTCTCCGACTGCCCGACGGCCGACGACGAAGCCTCAGTCCTCTGGGAGAGGCGTTCCTCCCGGCACGGTTTGCACAACCCGTCAGCGAGCGCCCGTCCGGTCCGCAGGATCCGGCAGCCGCACTCCCCGCAGTTCCCGCGGGGCGCGCCCTGAGCGCGCTGCGCCCCCGCTGTCGGCATGGCCGACTCGCCGGGGGAGTCGGCCATGCCGACCGTGCTCAGCCAACCGCTGTGCCGGGTGGGTGCATCGGCCGTCGGCTGCGGTGAGCGGCGCCGGTCTGCGGCGACCTCACGGCATACGGCACACCGTCGGCCGCTCGTCCACAAGACCCCGGACTCGCAGTCGGACAGACCACAGCCCCAGCGCGGCAGCGCCACACCCAGTAGCCAACGGCCAGGATCCCGGATCTCGGTCGGCGAGGTCTGGGCGAAGCGCATCTGCAGTCGGGCCCGTAGTCGGTTCAGTTCCGTGCCAGTCCGCAGCTGGCGCCCCACCTCACGGGCGATCTGTCGCACGACGAACACGTTGCTGATCCGTGCCAGCAGCCAGTGCACGGGCTCCAGGACTGCGTAGATCTGCGGGCTCAGCGTCAACGGCGGCCCACTGTAGGACGGTGGCGAGCCTTTTGCCGTGCCACTGCTCGGTGCGTCCGGTGCCAGGGCAGCAGGCGGGTGACCTGCTCTTGCACGCAGTGCGCGACCGCGCGGCCGTGTCGGCTGCATCGGGCCGTCTGGACCGCGCTCAGCTCGGGTGGTCCCAACTACGGGTATCTCGCCTACGGCGGGTGAGAGCCGATGGCGCGCGTTCTCCGGTCGGTCAGTCTTAGGTGATTCCTTATCCGTGAGTGATACGTCACCGTTTGCCGAACCCGATCCCTCACCAGTCGGCACAGACGTGGTACTCGATGTGCCGGCCGCCCAGTCCGCCGTGCGGTTTCCGGTGCCGGACGGCGGCTCGGTGGCCACGGCAGCGGGCGAACGGTGTCGGACGAGAAACCGGTGTCGGCCTTGCGCTCCGGCACGCCGGAGCACAGTGACCCACCGGGCTGCCTCCAGGTCGTCGACCACTGTCGCCGCGGCCGCGGCGGTGATGGGCTGCCCGGCGCGTCGTCCCCTGTGGTGACGCAGGAACCCGGCGAGGTCACTCAAGCTCAGCGCGATGTGCTGCTCCTGAGCGAAGCTGAGGACGGCGTAGGCACGCAGTTGACGTGGTGTGAGGTCCTCGCATGCCGCGACTGGAAGCCACACGAAGCGCTCCGTACTCTGCAATGCGCGTACGCGGCGTCGTGCAGTGGTGCCGTGTCCGCCCGGAAGAGAACGCCGGGTGTTCTCCGGAAGCTCCACTACCCCATCCGGAGCCGGCCGGCGCAGGTGGCCGATGCCCCGTTCCACTGAGGCCTTGGACAAGCCGAGATAGCGAGCGATCGTCGTCGCTGCCGCGGTGCAGCCCTCCGGTCGCAGCGCCAGAGCCTTGATCTTCACATAGACGCTCAGCGCGACATCGGGGTAGTGGGCCGACGCCACCAGGCGCCATGGCACCTTGATGCGCTGACCAACTCGCTGCATGTCGGCGTCCGGCGCTGACGGCGATGGCGGGTGCGCCCCGTGGTCCATCGTCATGCCCGCGAACGCAGCGGGTGCACGAGGCACAGGTGGCTGCTTGCCACCGGGCTCCATCGGCGCCGGTCCCGAGAACAGCGCAGGTCTTGGGGCCGAGCAGCCGGTTTGCCGGGCAGGTTCAACTCGTGCTCGGGATGACACGAGGCAGTGTGATGCTGCATGATGACGAACGTCCTTCGTGTGGCTGCACTGGGGCAGACGAAGCCCTCTGGGCTTCCGGGTTCTGGCGAGAACCCGACTATCGCGCTGACCGACTCCGGGGCGTCCGGAGGGACAAGCGCTTCCGCAGGGCCCTGGCAGGCCTCGCGGATACAGGGGCCCCGGCCGTAGAAGACTGGCATCTTCACGCACCGGGCGTCCCGCACTGGCGGCTCCTCTCTCTGGAGCCGCTCATGAGCTAACGCATTGCGGCCTCCACGGTGCGAAGATCCGGAAGCTGCATAACGGCAAACGCCGGGGCTGGGGCGCCCGTTGCAGCGCCCCAGCGCCCCACTCGGTGTCGGGTCCTCACAGCGCCCGGCGTCCGTCAGCGCCCCGAGGCGCGCCAGGCCGGATGCATGTGCAGCAGACTGTGGTGCAGTGTCGGCACCACAGCCCGTTGTGCGTGAGCGACACAGCGACGGCCGGCACAGGGCGGTGCCCGCCGGACTTCTCCGGCGGGCACCGCCCCGCGAGCGAGAGGGCGGGAAGTCCGGCCAGCAGCCTTACGGGCACGACCTGCTGATAGCGCGTTAGCATGTGCCCCATCACCCTCTCGTGAGCCCCCGCTTCACACCGAGGACCATAGGCCCCTCGAACGCCAGGTTGCAACATGTTGCCACTGTGGTGCAATATGACGCACCAAGGAGGTGGGCGGTGGACGAGCAGAACGCGCCCGATACATCCGGATCGCGGACCTTGGACGACCACGTCCACGCGACAAAGGCCGATATCGCCGCGCGACTTCGCCACATCCGCAGGAGCCACCCCGAAGGACCTTTCAGCCTGGCCAAACTCGCCGAGCTGGCCGGGGTGTCCAAACGCAACCTGGCGTCAGTCGAGTCCGCCGAGGGTGCCAATCTGACCATCGAGACGCTGGTGAAAGTCGCTCACAGCCTCGGCATCCAGCGCTGTGCCTACTTCCTCGATGACGAGGTCTTTCAGCAGGTCAACAAAGAACTCGAATTCCTCAGGGAGTTGAGGGACAGCAAGGCCGCGGGCCTTGCCCTGCGAACGTCGCACGCGCAGCCCGTCGCCACTACCACCGACCAGGTCTCGCAGCTCCTGTCCGGGATCATCGACGCTGCGGCGCAGGCCCGTGATTCGCTGCGTGGCGTGCTGCCGACAGGAGATGACGTGCGGCACAGGTCCGGTCAACAACCCCCCACCAACACGTGACACCGAAACCGCACCCGAAGCCGTGCCCCGCTCGGACAGGCGGCTGCCGAAGCCGCTGCCAGAAGCAGACCGGCTCGGGGCCGCAAGGTGTGGCCATATGCCACGCACGTGACGGCGGTTTCCATCGGTGTCCGATCGCAGAGCAGGGCGACACCATGACCACACGGAAGGTTCGCAAACGGTGCGAGGCGCTAGTCAGCGCGCTCGACATCCCAAGCCCGTTTTCCGTCGACGCTTTCGTGCACGAACTGTCGGTGCGGCGGGGCCGGCCGATTCGGATCCATACCGTGCCGATCGGCTCTGCCATCAGCGCCTGCGGGCTGTGGATCGCCGTCGATACCCACGACACCATCTACGTCGAGGAAAAGGCCACGAAGTTCCATCAGGAACATATCGTTCTCCATGAGGTCGGGCACATCCTGTGGGATCACCGCATCACTGACCAGGAGACACGCGGCGCGCTCTCCACGTTGTTGCCGAGCATCAGCCCCGACATGATCAGCCGGCTCCTGGCTCGCACCAACTACTCCACTGAGCAGGAGCAGGAAGCCGAACTTCTCGCCAGCCTGATCCATTCCACCGCAGGTATGCGCGCTCCTTCGCCGTCGGCAGGTGTGCGCGGCGCGCTCGAAGCCGCCCTCGGGATCCGCAGGTAGAGGCCATGAACTTACAATCGATCCACGACCTGGGGTACCGGGCAGAACTCCTGGGCGCACTGGCACTGTGGCTGGTGATCCTCCTCCGGCTGCCCACAGCCCGCCGCTCTTATCAGCAGAAAATGCTGCTGATGGCCGTAATCGGCATGGCGGGGTCGATCACCGTCTATCTGGACCCTGTCTCCGCCGCGCTGAACCGCACTTTCACCTTCGCCCAAAGCTGCGGCTTGTTCATGAACGCGTGGGGTGTCCTGAGCTCGGCCCTCATCCTCGACTTCGTCCTCGCAGCCATGGCACGGCGCCGTCCCTGGCTGATCTACGGACCGATGATCGTGACAATCGCCGCACTGATCGTGCTCGACTACACGATTGACCCGCATGCCGGCTGCGTCAATGCAGAGGCAGTCCCCTGGTACAGCCCCTTCTGGTGGCTGCTCGTCACCGCTCACCTCGTCGGCACGGTCCCGTGCGCTGTGCTGTGTGTGCGCTACGGCCGCCAGGCCCGTGACGACCGGCCCCTGCGCGCCGGCCTGCTCCTGCTCGCCGCCAGCTTCCTCTCCTCCAGCGTGTTCTGGTGCGTCGTTCTGGCCTTCCTCCTGACTCGACCCGCATGGCTGGGCGAGCTGTTCCCCGACAACATCGCGCTCACCGCTTGGCTGATGACCACCGGGGTCGGTCTGCCACTGGCTCTTGCCGCCCATCGCACGGTCCGCGACGCGCAAGCCATGTGGCGCTTGTACCCCCTATGGCACGACCTCGTCGAAGCCGTCCCACACATCGCCCTCGACAAACCGCGCAGCCGGATCCGCCAAGTGCTCGGCAGCACGCACACGATCCATCTCCGGCTCTACCGCCAGGTCATCGAGATCCGCGACGCCCTGCTCATCCTGCAGGACTATGTGACCCCCGAGACCATGGAACACGTCCGCCGCCACGTCACCACTCACGACCTTCCCCAAGAGCAAGTTGAGCCGGCGGTAACCGCCGGCTGGCTGCACGCCGCCCTGGAGGCCAAAGCCGCCGCAAGCGCACCCCGGCCGAACCCTCTCGCCACCGCACACCCCAGCGATGACTGCCTGCACAGCGAGGCCAAATTCCTGCTCGCCGTTCTCCGAGCCCGTGCGCTTCCCGCCGTACGTTCTTACGGCCCACAGCCCACCGCCGATTCCGCTACGACGGACCGCAGCGATCAGAAGGTTCCGGCCATCCCTAACGACTCCGAATAGGCGACGCCCGTGACACAGCGCCCGGCCACCCCCTACAGCACTGGCATGCTGAGCAACGACGCCCCCCGCGAACGTGACCGCTTAGAGTCCATCCAAGGCAGCGTCGACACCTTTACCACTGGCATCCTCGATCGCCTCGGCATCCAGCCATCCTGGAATTGCCTGGAACTTGGTGCAGGGGCCGGCTCCATCGCCTACTGGCTCGCCGCACGCTGCCCGGACGGCCGAGTCGTCGCGGTAGACCTGGACACCCGCCACCTCGACGCCGACCGCGCCGCGAACCTGGAAATCCAGGAAGCCGATATCACGCACGAGGATTACACGCCCGGCACCTTCGACCTCATCCACGCCCGCTATCTGTTCTGCCACCTGCGCGACCGCGACGACATGGTCACACGGGCCGTCAGCTGGCTCTCTCCCGGTGGCTGGCTCATCATCGAAGAGCCCTACGACCTGCCGGCCGACCACTCCCCCTTCCCCCTTGTCCAACGCATCCTGTCCGCCTACCAGCACACCTACCGGAATCACGGCGCCGACATGTCCTGGGCCCGCAGCCTGCCCTCCCTCCTCGCCCGCAACGCACTCAACGAGGTGAGCTACTCCGGAAACCTCGGCTGCATGGGTGGGCTCGAAAAGGACCGCTGGGCTCCACTCATCGACCGGGCTGCCCCCTCTCTCCTGGCCAGTGGCCTCGTCACCGACACCGACCTCACCGAATTCGCCAGCCTGTTGAAGGATCCGGGGTTCATCGACATTCCTCAAATGACCATCTCGGCATGGGGCCGTCGCCCGGCCGACGCCCGATCCTGCAGGTGAAGGCCTTGAGGGTGGGCAAGATCAAGGTTGACATCAACGCAAGCGTCACCAAGTCCTGGACCTCTGAACTCGGCATTGAGACGGGCGGCAGGGTCAAGGCCCATTCCACGGTCTACGGCGACTACGGCATCGTGAAGGGTTCCCCGGGGCCGGCTGTGAAAGGCGCCGCCAGCAGATGAGTGCTGAGTTTTGACATCCCTGCTCTTCGTTGGCTGAGCGAAGCATTTGGGCATGCTGCTGCGCGGTGGAGCCGCCTACGGTGGCTCCACCGCGCAAGGTTGAAGCTCAGGGTGCAGGCCGGGCCTGGTCAGCCTTCGCCCAGCCGTACGAGTCGGTATGCCTGGCCCGGGTGCCTGAACTGGGCCGAACGGCCCCACCGGAATGGGGCCTGCCTCGCCTGTTAGGGCATGACAGGTAGGAACGCATCCACGGGGAATTCCTTGAAACGCGAAATGCTGAACCGCTTGGTGTGGTCCAGCCAGACCACAGCGACGTCACTGGGGCGGTTCTTCGGGTCGAGCATGCGGGAGTTCAGAAAGACTCGGAACTTCTGCCCAGCAGGGACTCTGCCTGACGGATCGGTCTGGCGGTTGGCCTGATCGAAGAGGGTGACTTGTGTCGCCTGGTAGGTCCCTTCGCCCAGCGGTTCGCTTCCGCTGAGGTCAACACCGGCAACGGCGTCGACGCCGATGCAGTAATCAGGATGCCCTTGTACCGGGATCGTGCAGTCGGAGGAGTTCGCACGGACACGGCCGGCGCTCACCGCGGCGCTGCTGTAGACCAGGAACCAGCCTTCGTTCAGGCCACCCAAGTACTTGCGGCTGCCCCAGTCTGGGCTGGTCTTGCCGGTGACGGAGATCCCGGGAATCGCGGAGATCCCGGATATCTTCGGGCCTGAGGACCAGTTGGCGCTGGTGAAGGTGGGCGGCTGGGAAGTCGGGGGTGATGGGGCCGCCGATGGGGAGTCGTACAGGTCGTACGTTTCAATTCCCAGGTCGGAATCGAGATGGAGCCGGTGGCCGTTCTGTTGGATGGTGCCGTGTACGTTGCCGCCCAACGCCTCTCCCGTCAGGCTGATCTCGTTGCCTCGTTGCGTGCCCTGAAAGGGTTTCGGGTCGCTCGTTGTCGTCCAAGGTGCGGAGTCGTTCGCCTTTTCCTGGAGGGTGTATGTGCCGTCGATCGGGCCGTTGTCATCCTGCGACGACCAGTTGAGAACCTCGCGCTGGTTAGGGGACTCAGGGTCGACGCCGTAAAAAGTGTGCTTGATGATCTTGTGGGTCGGCTGGGCTGGCTGAGTCGGCTCGCTCTTGCTGCAGCCGGTTGTCGCCACCGTCACGGCGGCGGCAGCGGCAACTAACGAAGATCTCAGGCCTGTGGGCATTCTGATGTTCACCTCTCGCGTGACGTTGACGGCTCTTCTCGGGACTGGGCACGGGGGATCAGGACGGCGGCTGCTTGGGTTTCGGCTATGGCGGCTGCGGACGATGACACTCTCCTCACCCTACAAACGACGCTGGTCAGGATCGGGCCACCGCGCAGACAGGCCGGACTGCCCGGAACGGCCGGCGAGTCTGGTTCTGCTCCTGGGCCTCGCGCGACGACACTGCCCCTCGTCAGCCTCGTCCCGCACCACGTGCGCTGGCAGATCGCCCACAACCGCGAGCAGTTCGGGCGCGACCGGCTGGACCTGGTCCTGCTGCACACCCCCGAGCACGGCCGCTCCGGCGACCGCAGCGCCCTGCCCACGCACTCCGGGACGCCTTCGCCGTCCTGGAGAAAGCTGTGGTGGACGGATGTGTGGCCGGGTCGGGAGGTGAGTCCAGAAGCTTCGCTGCCGTCCGGGCGCCCACCCCCGTTGGGTGCCCGGACGGCTGGTTAGGCACCTCAGGCGGGGGCTTCGGCGCCCCGGTCCGAATGGTTGGGACGGGCCCCCGCGGTGATGTGCCGATGGTCACGTATGGTCGGGACGCCAGGGGCTGCAGGTGTCGGTGCCTGCGTCATCGACGCAGATTCGGTACTTGATGTTCTGCCGTCCGGTGAAGGAACGGTCGAAGTCGACGTGGCTGTGGCAGCCGAGGCTGTTGCGTAGTGTGCGGGTGGCCGCGCCCGCCCGGCGGTACTGGGCGTAGACGTCGTTGCCGTCACACTTGGTGTCGGAGACACGAAAGTCGTCGGTGCTGCTCCAGTAGTTCACGCGTGCGGCCTCGGAGCGAGGACTGCCGGTCTGCACAGTGACCTGTCCGGAGGCCGAAGCAGATGCCGTGACCACGGCGATGGTCAGGGCGGTGGAACTGGTGATGAGGAATCCGCGCTGGAACCAGCGGGTCATGGATGTGCGCATGGTGGTCGTTCTCCCTGCGTGCGTGCGTGCGTGCGTGCGTGGGTGGTCATGGCACGGCCCAGCGGTACTGACGATGCCCGGCATGTGGGGATGGCCAGTCCGCAAGGACCGTCCCGGGGACGGCTCAGAAGGTGTTCGCGTCGAGGGCCTTCTGGAGCTGGGTCGTGGTGGCCTCGTCCCAGCTGTCGTGTGGTGGCAGGCCCAGGTGCTTGTTGAGGGCGGTCACGGTGTCGGGCCCGGTGAGCCCGTCGGCGGTGACGCCGACGTAGGCCTGCAGGGCCTTGATCGTCAGCGGGCCGAACGCCCCGTCGACGTCGAGTCCCGCGCCGGCCTTTCCGTTGAGGGCCCGCTGCAGGGCCGCACAGGTGGCCGGCCCGAACTGGCCGTCCACGACGAGCTGCTCGGCCGCGGCGACGAGCGCCTTGGGCTTGATGACGCCCGGCTTCCCGGCCAGGGCTGCCTTCATCACCGCGGCGGTGTGGGGCCCGTATTCTCCGTCGACGGTGAGCTTGTGCGCGGCCTGGAAGGCGCGGACGGCCTTGTCGGTGGCGGGTCCGAACTGTCCGTCGACGGTGAGGCCGGCGTGCTGGACGGTGTTGAGGTTCTTCTGCAGTGCCTTGACGGCCTTGCCGGTGGAGCCCTTGCGCAGGATGCCGTCGTGGGAGGGCATCGGGGCGGCGCCGTCGTAGGCGGGCCGGCCGTAGCCGACGACGCAGGCGCTGTTGCGCAGGCGGCGGCGGAAGGCGTCGGAGGTGTTGCCCTCCAGGGTGGTGATGGTGCCGTTGGAGTGGACGGCCTCGACCAGACCGACGTGGTCGATGCCGCTGATGGAGCGGCCGCCGGAGAAGTCGAAGAAGACGATGTCCCCGGCGCGGATGCCGCCCAGTCCGTAGTGCCATCGGCCGTGGTTCTGGAAGGCGCGGGCGTGGGCGGTGGTCAGGGCGAACTTGCCCATGACGGCGGAGAGGTTGCCGGAGTGGGCGGCCTCGTAGCTGATGGACATGTCGCACCACGGGCCGGAGAAGCCGTACCAGGAGGTGACGACGTTGTGGTTGGAGCCGGGCGGGTGCTCGGTGGTGCCCAGCAGCTTGCGCGCGGCGGCGATCATTCCCTGTGCGGATCCCATGGCAGGTGTCAGAGCTCCGTGTCGTCGGGGAGTGCGTCGAGGTCGGAGGTGACCTCGTGGGCCGGGTCCTGGCTGACGCCAATCTGGTCGGGGTCGACGTCGAAGACGCCGGCACCGGCCGCCGGGTACGGCGGGGTCTGCTCGCTGTCGCTCATCAGAGTTCCTCTTCGAAGTGATGTGACTGTGCTGGAAAGGGGTCCTCACGCCCAGCGGCCGCGGCCGGAAGACGCGAAGCGCCATGGGGCCGTAGGTGCCGTGCTGGTCGCGCCGGCCGCCTTGCACCACCGAGTTCAGCGGACCGGCCATTGAATGGGCAGTCGGTTTCGCCGTCCTGATCAATGACTGCGCCGCAGCTCATGGGCGTGGTGTGCGGGGCTGACCAAGGAAGTCCGCCTGTGCTTGCCGTGGCCTCACGGGTGCGCGTAGTTTCACCGACCACAGCGCTGCGTCCACGGGGGAAGCGGCGCAGGGGGTGATGTCGATGGCGGGACGTCCGGAGAGTCCGCTCGATCCGAGCGCGGGTCCGGTGCAGCGGCTGGCGTTCGAGTTACGCAAACTCCGTGCAGAAGCCGGGAGCCCGACCTACCGGGTGATGGCGCAGCGCGCGGGGCAGGGGGCGAGCACGCTCTCGCAGGCGGCCGCGGGGGAGAGGCTGCCGACCCTGCCCGTCGTGCTGGCCTACGTGCGTGCCTGTGACGGCGATGAGACGGAATGGGAGGCGCGGTGGCGGGAGGCGGCCGCGGAAGCGGCGGCCGAACCCCGGCCCGGCGACGAGGACGCCGAGCCCCCGTACCGGGGCCTGACCCGCTTCGAGCCCACAGATGCAGATTTGTTCTTCGGCCGCGACGGACTCACGGAGCGCCTGTTCCAGCAGGCCTGCTCCCGCCGCTTCACCGCCGTCTTCGGCCCTTCAGGTTCGGGCAAATCCTCACTGCTGCGGGCCGGCCTCATCCCCCGCCTCCGAACCACTGACCAGGCCGGGCCGCGGCCGGCCGCCCTGCGCGTGCTCACCCCGGGCGAGCACCCGATGCGCACCCACGCCCAGCGCCTGGTGCCGGCCGACGGGGACGGCGACACGTGGCTGATCGTGGACCAGTTCGAAGAGCTGTACACCCTGTGCACGGACGCCGGTGAACGCGACCGGTTCATCGGCCACCTACTGACTTCCACTGAGCCGGCGAGCCGACTACGCGTTGTGATCGCAGTACGCGCTGACTTCCTCGGCCGCTGCGCCACACATCCCCGGCTGACCGCCGCGCTGCAGGATGCGACCGTGCTGGCCGGCCCGATGAGCCGGGAGGAACTGCGCGACTCCATCGTCAAGCCGGCCCAAGCTGCCGGGCTGATCGTCGAACGCGTCCTGACCGCCCGTCTCCTGGACGAGGTCGAGGACCAGCCCGGCGCGTTGCCGTTGATGTCACACGCCCTGCTGGAGACGTGGCGCCGCCGCAGAGGCCGTGCCCTGACGGTCGAGGCCTACGAGGCGGCCGGCGGCCTGCACGGGGCGATCGCCCACACCGCGGAGGAGGCCTATGCCCGCCTCACCCCGGAACAGGCCGACCTCACCCGTCGGATCCTGCTGCGGCTGGTTACCCCGGGTGAGGGCACCCCCGACACCCGACGTCCTGCTCCTCGCACGGAGCTCGAGTTCGATAGCTCCACAGACACGGCCGTTGTCCTCGACTGCTTGGCCCGCGCCCGCCTGATCACGCTCAACCACGACACCGCCGATCTCGCCCACGAAGCCCTCATCACCGCCTGGCCGCGGCTGCGGCAGTGGATCGACGATGCCCGCGAGCAACTGCGCCTTCACCGCCAACTCACCGAAGCCGCCCGCACCTGGAACGATCTCGATCGTGACCCGGGCGCCTTGTACCGTGGCACGCGCTTGGCCGCAGCCCAGGACGTCTTCGGTCCTGCCCGCCAGCCGGACCTCACCGCATTGGAAGTCGCCTTCCTCGCCGCCAGTGCCGATGCGCGTGACGAAGCTGAAATGTCCGCAGCGCGCACCACGCGGCGCCTGCGCTCATTCGCCGCGGCCCTGTCCGTGCTGCTGGTCCTCGCGCTGACCGCGAGTGGGATCGCCTTGAATCAGAGCCGGGTCAGCGAGCAGCGGCGGGATGCCGCTGAGGCTGCCCGACATGTGGCCCTGTCCCGGCAGCTTGCCGCGCAATCGACTGGCCTCATGGGTACAGACCCCGAACTGAGCTCGCTGCTGGCCATCCAGGCCTACCGGACTAGCCCCACCAAGGAGGCAACGACCAGTCTGTACGCCGCTGCCGCTTCCCCTCTCATACGTCGCCTCACCGGCCACTCGGCGTGGGTGTCGGCACTGACCTTCAGCCCCAACGGGCAGACCCTGGCCACCGCGAGCGACGACCACACGGTGCGCCTGTGGGACCCGGCCACCGGCCGCACCCGGAACATCCTTGCCGGGCATCATGACGGCGTCGACTCGGTTGCCTTCAGTCCAGACAGCAGCCTCCTGGCGACTGCGAGCGATGACCGCACCGTGCGCCTGTGGAACGCAGCCACCGGTCACCCGGTGCGGCAGTGGCACACCGCAGGCAATGGCCCCGGTGAACGGGATACCAACGGGCATCCCGACAGCAAGGCGTCTGTGGCCTTCAGCCCGGACGGACACACCCTTGCCACCACGAGCGACGGCCGCACCATAAGCCTGCGGGAGGTGGCCACCGGCCGCACCCGCACCCCCCTCACCGCCCCCGACGTCACGGCGTCCGTCGCCTTCAGCCAGGACGGCCGCACCGTGGCCACGACAAGCGAGCAGGGCACGGTACGCCTGTGGGCCACAGCCACCGGCCAACTGCATCTGACGCTCCCCGAAATCAACGCAGGCGGGGGACCGGTGACCTTCAGCCCGGACGGCCGCGCCTTCGCCATCGGCAGCACCGTCGATGGCACTGTTGGCCTGCGGGACGTGGCCACCGGCCGCACCCGTGCCACACTCACAGGCCACGCCGATGCGGTCAGGGCAATGGCCTTCAGCCCGGACGGCCGCACCCTGGCGACTGCGAGCGACGACCGCACCGTGCGTCTGTCGGACGCGACCACCGGCCGTACCCGCCTCACCCTGCCTGGACGCACCGACTGGATGGTGTCCCTGGCCTTCACCCCGGACGGCCGCACCCTGGCCACCGGCAGCTACGACGGCACCGTAAGGCTATGGGATGTGAGCACCCTCCAGCCACGCCTCACCCTAGGCCGAACCGGAATCGTCTTGTCGGCGGCGTTCAGTCCGGACGGCCACACCTTGGCCACCGGTAGCTACGACGGCACCGTAAGGATGTGGGACACGGCCACTGGCCACTCATACGCGGCCATCGCCACTCATCACGATGTAGCGCTGCTCGCGTTCGGCCCGGGCGGCCGCACCCTGGGCATCGCCAGTAGCGAGGGCACGCTGCGCCTGTGGGACGTGGCCACCCGCCACTTACGGACCGTGCTCAGTGGCCGTGACGGCCACACGGGGGCAGTGGTGTTCGGCCCTGACGGCCGCACCCTGGTCACCACAGACCTCATCCGGAAGCGCCCCAGCGCCACAGATCAGCTCCTGGAAAGCGTGCGGCTGCGGGACGTGGCCACCGGCCGCACTCACACCATCCTCGGCACCACCGACGGAGTGGCATCGGGAGCCTTCAGCCAGTCCGGACACACCCTGGCTGTCAGCGGCCATGACGGCACGGTACGCATCTGGAACATGACCACACAGCGTGTGCGCACCGTCCTCATCAACGGCGGCGCAGGAGCGTCGGCTTTGAGCCCGGACGGCTCCACCGTGGCCACCGCAAGTCCAGGCAACACCGTGAAGCTGTGGAATGCCGCCACCGGTCAACTCCAGACCACCCTTATCGGCCATCAGAACAGGGTGACATCAGTGGCGTTCCACCCTGACGGACACACCCTCGCCACCGGCAGCAACGACGGCACCGTGCGTCTGTGGGATACCACGACCGGCCAGCCTCAGGCGACTCTCACCACTCCCACGAGTGTCGCCTCGGTCACCTTCAGCCCCGACGGACACACCCTGGCGGCCACAAACGACAGCCCTGATCGCTCTGGCCGAGCCGTGCGTCTGTGGGACGTGTCCCCGCTCGACCTGTCCAAAGCAATCAGGAATATCTGCCGGGCCGTCCACCGCGACCTCACCACGCGGGAACGGTCGGTGTACCTGCCCCAGCTCAGTGGTGGCAGAGACACGGACATGTGCGGGTGCCGTCCGGCGTTGACGCACAGTCCCTGACGTGCCAGGACCAGCTGCCACGCTGACGACGGGTTGTTCATATTCCTGTGCAGGTCCGCGACGGGAGCGAGATTGATGTGCTTCGTGGTCTCCAGCTGGGCGTGGCCATGCAGGTCCTGCAGCATCCGCCACGGATCGCCGTACAGCAGCCGGAAGTCCCGCCGCTCCTCCGGCGTCAGGTCCTCCGGCGTCAGGCCCATGCGCCGGTCCATGACGTGGTTGGGGACCATGAGCATGAGCAGTGCGAAGCTGTGCCGGGCCACGGCCTTCCACCGCCTGGGGCGCGAAGGGATGAGCAAGCCGGGCACGCAGGCGTGGTCAGCCATCGCCGCCCGGGACGCCGGCCCGAACCGGCTGCCCCATTGGCGCTCTCGAACTCCTTGCGAACACAGGTACGAGAAAGCGTGCCGGTGTGAGGACAAATAGAACCGATCATCACGGCTGCGTATGGAATGACCCGCAGCTCCTGTGCTGTCCCCTCACGCATGCATGATCGGTTCAGGGCCGTGATCTGTTCCACGCGGCTCGAAAATGACGAACATCGGCAAGTTGGGGCGGGTGCATGGTGAAGACAGGACTCAAGAGGTTGTCCGTTGTGCTGTCGGTGCTCGGGCTGGCCTTCAGCGGTGTGGCCGCCACTGAGGGGACTGCGCAGGCAGCCAGCTACGGCTGGGTGTACATCTCCTTCCCGAAGTGGCTCGGGAACTGCCCGAACGCCACTGTCAAGGGCATCCAGGCATACACGGACTACTGGAGCACCAACTGGGACATGGGTGATGACCTGGTGTACGGAAAGGTGGCTCTCGGCCAGCGGAACACCATCATCGGCAACCTGTTCTGCAAGCGGCCCACCGGCGGTTACTACCAGGCCGTGGCCCGCTATGACGTCGTGCCGACGCGCAGCGGGCAGACCGTCTGGGTCGGCCCTGGGGGATGGACCCGCAACTGACGGACGTACCGGATGAGCGGAGGCCCCCCACGCGCAGGCGTCGGGGGCCTCCGGCCGTCGGCCGCGCTCCTGCTCGCTGCCTGTTTGCGGGGTGCTCATGACGGCTCCCGTACGGTCCAGCGTGGAGGGGGCGGAGTCGGGTCGGCGGTCGCCGTGTCGGGGTCGGCTTTCATGGGGGCGGGTGCCAGGACGTGTAGCGTGGGGATGTTCGTGCGGCGTACCTTCTCGTTGGCGGCTGCGACCAGCTTCGCCGCGCTCCGGGGCAGTTTCGTGCCGTACGCGGGTGCGTCGTCCAGGCGGCCGGTGTCCGCGTCGAGGGCCACGGCCTGGACGTGACCGGCGGGCTGCGGCGCGGCCGCGGGGAGGATGTCGTCGAACTGCGCGAGGGCGCTGCCGCCGGCGGCCGGGGCGACCATGCCGCGCTCGGTCATCATCATGCCGATCGCCGCACCGAGCCTGAGCGGCTCAGGCGGTCACGGTGTATGACAGTGCCGGTGCGCCGTCCCCGGCAGGCAAGCGGCGGCGGCCTCGGACGGCCACCTGCCGCGGCTGCTGCCGGTCCTGGGCTGAGGGGCGGGCGACGGCGCCTCACTACGTTTGTCGCGCCCGCACGTTCAGGGTGTGTCCGTCGTCCGGGCTGGATACGTGCCGCACGCGGTGTGGGAGCGGGAGACGGCGGTCAGGTAGCGGGCGCGCTCCGTTGCGGTGAGGCTGCGGCCCACCCGCTTGCATAGCGTCGCGATCCAGGAGTCGACCGATGTGTCCCAGGACAACACCTCGCCGCCTTCGGTGGTCGACCACAGATGCTTCCCGTCGGGCGAGAAGGCGAGGCGGCTCTGCGCGCCCGTGCCTCCGGTGCCGGACCAGGAGAAGTCCGGGGCCGGGAGGACCATGTCCGCCAGCCGGTCACCGGTCCTGGCGTCCCACAGCCAGACCGTGCCGTCTCCCGACAGTGTGGCCACCCAGCGGCCGTCCGAGTCCACCGCGAGACCGCTCCCGCCGGACCCGTCCGACCGCCACTGCAATGCCCCCGTCCGGGTGTCCCACCTGGTCAGCGTGCGACCGTCGACTTCCGCGTACAGGCTGCGGTTCTTCTCGGAGAGGGCCAGCGCGTCCACGGTTCCGTCGCCGAGGTCAAGTTGGTGGAGCAGGCGGCCCGAGGGCACGTCGTAGACACGGACGGGGCCTTTGCCCGAGGCGATGGCTGCGAGGGCGCCGTGTTCGCTCAGGGCCATCGTGTATTCGGTGAGGCCGATTTTCTTCCGGTCGTCGTCCGACAGACGGGGTGCGGTACGCGGAAGAGCCGTGGACAGGTTGCCGGCTCTGGGGTCAAAGGTCAGTACGGCTCCGTCCGTGGTCAGGACCACGGCTCGGCCGTCCTGTCTGTAGGCGACCCGGTTCCATCCCAAGGTGTCGCTGTTCTCGGGCAGAGGGACGGCCGCGGTTTTGCGCAGCGCCCCAGGGGTCTTCTTCCACATCGCCAGTTCGGTTTGCGACACGGCGTACAGGGTGCTGCCGTCCGGGCTGAGGGCAACGTCGTCGTACAACATCTCCTTCTCGTTGCTCGGAACGTCCTTGCCCCCGGCCCAGAGGTGCAGCGTGAACGGGGACTTCTCGTTGGTTTCCTGGCTCCAAGCCACCTGCCCGTTCCTGCTCACGGAGAGAGGCGGCGGGTTTTCGGCCGTCGCCCCGTCGACGATCTTTGCGCCGTACCTGTGCAGGGTGGGCCCTGCCTTGCCCAGGTCCCAGAGTGCCACGGTGCTGCCACTGGCCGACGCCAGACGCTCGCCGGCGCCTGGTGAGAACGTCAACAGCGTGGGCGCCCTCATCCCGGGAAGCGAGTCCATGGCCACGTGGGAGGGGTCCTTGTCCACCCCGAGACCCCACTCTCCTTGGCGAGTGCCTCGAAGGTCTTGCCCGAGGTCTCCTTGGCGGCGCGCAGCCGCTGGACGAGAGCCCGCAGCTCGGGGGGTGCGCTGGCCGGGATGGGGCTGAGCGGTCGGCCGGCCATCTCAGAGCACCCCGCCGAACGCGCGGCGCAGGTCCAGGTGCAGCCCCGGCCGGGCACGCGCGAGCCGGCCGGCGGCCGCGGCCGCCAGCATCCCCAGCGCCGCGGGTACTTCGTGGCCGGTCGCGGCCAGCGCGGTGACGGCAAGGACGACGATGACGATGACGACGGTGTCGCCGGCCGGGAGACGGTCGGCGAGCGGGTAGGCGATGCCGCACTCGGCGGCCACCGCGGCGACCGCACCGGCCGTGGCCAGGCGGGCGGAGAAGACGAACATGATGCTCCTCGAACTGATGACGGGACAGATGGAGCTCGCCGCACGGCCGTTGTGGGTGAGGTGCCCGCAGGCCTTGGCGAGGCCTCGATCGTGGCATCTGACCGGCCCGGCGGGCCAGGCCGATCACACGCATTCCGACACCTGTGTCCACACGGACGTACCGTCGTCGTCCGAGGTCTCCATCGTCCATCACCGCAGGTCAACGCGGTTCGGACACGGCATTCCGTCTCTTTATCCAATTGGGCACCCTTGAGACGGTAGCCCCCTCAGCACACCCCTCGAGACCGCCCGGCCCGTAACGCCCTGCCGGTCACCGCGGATCCAGAACACGAACAACTCGCCACCTCCATCCGGGCCGGCCGGTCCGCAACAGCCCACGCCCGGCGGCGAGCCAGGGAGGTCGTACCTCTCCCTCGACCGGCCGGCGTTGTCAGTGCCACGCCCCAGGGTGCCGGGCATGGCCCGTTCCTGGACACGACTGCATGAGCACCTCGGCGCTGCGCCCGGCCCCCTGGACTTCGGCATGGTCGCCAAGGCTGCTGCCGACCGGCTGGCGGAGTCCGACGACCTGGACTGGAAGGAACAGCTTCCCCAGCCCCCGCGCGAGGGCCGCTGGAACGAACTGGCCAAGGACATCACCGCGATGGCCAACACCCGCGGCGGGGTGATCATCTTCGGAGTGCGGGACACCACGTGCGAGCTGGTCGGCATTGACCCGGAAAAGGCGAATGCCGAGCAGTACGCCCAGTGGGTCCGCAACCACGTCCACCCCTACCTGCCCGACCTCACCTTCACGGTCCTCACCTCGGCCGACGGCGCCACCAGCGTGCTCGTGGCCGACGTCCCGGCCAGCCCCATGGCCCCCCACCTCGTCTACGGCACCGCCGCCCGGGACAAGGACCAGCAGGCCGCCGTCGCCCCTTACCGCGACCGCGACCACACCGCCTGGATGGCCGAACACCAACTCGAACGCGCCTACCGCGACCGTTTCACCCGCGCCCAGCGCGCTGAGGACGAAGCACACCACCTGCTCGCCCACGTCCAGGAGACGGTGTCCGCCCAGCACATCGAGCCAGCCGCCTACTTCGGCGCCCTGGCCCGCCCTGAACGCCCGCTGCTGTGACACCTGGGCACGTACGGCCTACAGGCGTGATTCGTACGCGATATGTACGCTCTCATCCCTCAGCCGGTTCACCGCCCCGTGAGAACCATGACGCCGGTCCGGTACGGCGCACCCTGATGGCTGCCCCGCCGACTCGGAGCTCCTCGCGAGCGAGCCAGGTTCCCCGGCTGGCCGGGGACCTGCTCGCCGCCGTCGCGCCCCGCCGTCCGCGGCAGACGGGCGACGGCTTGCCGGAAGCTCACTGCCCGCTCGTCTCTGGCAAGGGCTGAGCCTCTGCTGCACGACTCGTCCCCTCCGCTTCTAGGACGTCCTCCACGCTGCACGCCTTCAGGATGTCCTCCACGCTGCTATCCGTAGCGATGAAATCAAGCGCACTCACGACATGGATCGTGATGCCCGGTTCTCCCTGCCACTCGTCCTCGCACCGCAGTAGACGCAGCCGTACCCGTCGTGCCACCTCGCGCCAGGTGGCCGCGAACGGGCTCTGAACGACGGGTTCGTGCCCGATAACTGGATGCGCGGAGGAAGCAGAAGCGCTGCTGGAGGCAGTACGCGGAGCGTCCGGAAACTGCCTCACTGCGGACTGCATGAGGCAGACCCCCCGCACGGCACTCAGCACCCCCGTGATCGGAAGTGTCTGCGTGGGCGCAAGCGGACCAAGACGCCAAGAAGGCACCTCGCTGTCGAACCGGGCTAGCGCGACCTTATGCGCCGTCTCGAAGTTCGTGTACAGACGCTGGTACGCGGCGCTGACTGCATCCTGGTCTGCGGCCGTCGCGGGCAGTGCCTCACTGGGCATCCCGATGCTGTGCTGCTGCGTCGCTGTCCTGGTCTGATCGGCTTGGACCCGGGCTTCGTCGACGATCTGCTGCGCCTGGTCGCGTGCCTCCTCCAGGAGAGCTTCGGCTTGCCTGCGGGCCTCCTCCCGGATCCCCCAGGTCTCCTGCTGGACCTGCTCGGCCTCGCAGAGCAGCTTCGCCACCGTACGGCGCGCCTTCTCAAGGCGCCCCATGGCCTGCGCCCGTTCGCGTCGGATCGTCCGCCGTGTCTCGGCGAGCAGGCCCTCGGCCGTGCGCCGGGCCTGTTCGGTGATCCGCCTCGCCTGCGCCTGGGCGCAAGCGGCTACGTCCAGGGAGTCCACGACCGTGGCCCACGTCCCGAAGGGCTCGTGGGCGAGGGAGGACGACGGGATGACCGTGCCGGGAGCACTGCCGGCCGGATCGGCGGCTGTGGCCGGGGCGGCCGGGGTGACGGCGTCGATCTCCTCGAGGGCCTCCTCGGCGCCAGGGACACTGTGGTCGGCAGCAACACGCAGCCACCGCTTGGCGGCGACGTAGTTGCCGCGCCTGCGGTAGTCGTGGCCCAGTGCATACGCCTCATGTCCCAGCACCGCAGCATCCGCCTGCGCCCGCAGGCGGGCCTGCTCCTGCACGGTACGGCCCTTAAGCCGCCCCATCACGGCGGCGAAGCCGTCCGCCTTCTCGACCGGGCTGAGGCGGAGTGGCTCGTGCCGCTCACCATCGTGGTCCTGTCCGAAGTTCACTGGTGCCCCTCCTTCGCCGTCCCGGCGGTTTCATAGCCGTCCACCCGCAGTGACTGCCGCAGCTTGCGCAACGCCGTCTTCAGGATCTTCTTCATGTTGTCGATGCCGACCCCCAGGATCTCGGCGCATTCCTTCACCGGCAGATCGGCTTCGTACCGCAGCTGCAGAGCGTGCCGCTCGCGCTCGTCGAGCCTGGTCAGCACCATGCTGAGATCGACGCGATGGGCGACGTCCGTGCCGAGGTCGACGTGCTGGACGACGTCCGCGAGGTCGATGAGGTCGTTGGCCTCGACGGTCAGGACCCGCCCGCTGCGGCGGCGATGATCGCTCCAGCGGCAGCGGGCGATCCGATACAGCGTCGCCACTGGATTGGGATGCTCGGGGTTGTGCGGCCACCAGGCGAAGAACTCCTCGAAGACCTGGCCGAGGATCTCCTCGCCGTCGTCCCGGCTGCCGGCCGCGCGGGCCAGGAACCGCAGCACTCCGTCCACGTGCGCTTCGTAGAAGGCGGCGAGCGCCGCCTCGTCGATCTCCGGGATGCCGGTGATCTCGCTGCAGGGCTCGGCCGCCTCCTGGCCGAGCCCGGCTCCTGAGTGGTCCTGCACGGTCACCGGCGCCGCCTTGCCGCGACCGCGCGCCCGTCCACCCGCGCCCCGCGCCCGGCGGACACTTCCCGGCGTGGCGCACCGGCGGACCCGGTGCCTGTCAGCGACCACACCCCGGTCCCGCCGCGGTGCACCTGGACTCCCTGGCCGCCCTCGGCGACCTCGGCCACCATCTCGGCCAGCAGCTCCTGCTCACGCTCGCGCCGCTTCTCCCGGGCCAGTTGTACCCGTCTCCACTCGCGCGCCGCGATGACCACCGCCGTGACCAAGAGGGTCATCACCCCCTCGGGCACCAGCATCTGCTGCATCTCCTGCACCGCCCCGTTCCTCGACTCCCGTGACCTTCCACCGTGTTCATCGAACGAGCAGCCCATGACGGGTACCGGAGACTCCAAGATTTTTTAACCGGGCCGTTCACGAGCCCCACCATCTGCACCCCCGCCTGTTGTCCGATGTGCGTCAACGCACGGCTCGCCTCCAGGCCCCCCGTCTCGTCGTCGAGGGCCGGAAGTCGGTAGGTCAGCTGGTGGAGGAGGCCGGTGGGCGGTAGCGGGGGAGTGCCCTGGCGACGCTTTCCAGGCCGGCGGCGAGGTGTTCAGGCAGGGATCTTCCGTTGCGGTGGGCTTCCTGGTCGAGTGATCGGGACACGGCGAGGGCTGCCTCGACGCCGGGTGTGAACTTTTCGGGGCGGACGTCCATGCGGCCGATCGCGGCGGCGAAGGTTTTGAGCCCGGCGGCGAGCGCGGCGGTGTCGTAGTGGGTCAGGGTGCCCGGATAGACGCGTTGTGAGGTGCGCCGGGCGCGCGGGGGTGCGGGGCGTGCCCGACGGCTGCGGGTGATGCGGTGGTAGGCGTCGATGTAAGGGCGCTGATGGGCCGGGGGGACCTTGCAGGCGGTCAGGAACGTCACCATCTGCCCGACGGTGGTAGGCAGGGACTTGCGGTTGACGATCCGCGAGGCCGTGGTGAGCGGTAGCCGTGCCTGGTCCCGCCGGTTGAGGCTTCGTAGAGGCGGGGCGCCGGCTTGTTCGTAGGCGGCGGCGAGAGCGGCGCCGAGGTCGTCAGCGGTGCGAATGAGGGTCGGGTGCGGGGCCTTGACACGACGGAGCCGGTCGCGCTGGGCGGTGCGGCCGCGGGCAAGCAGGAGGCTGGCCCTGTCGAGGTCTTCCTCACGGCCTCGGCAGGCGCGGACGTAGGCGGCGAGGACGGCCGGGGTGGGGGCGGCGGTACCGGACTCCGCGCGCTGGACGGCGCCGCGGGAGATGCTGGCAGCCTGGGCCAGGGCGCGCTGGGGCAGCCGTGCGGTGCGCCGCAGGGCGGTCAGATGCTCGGCGAGATGAGCGTAGGGGCGCTTGCCGGTGTCGGCGGGGACACGGGTCATGCCGGGCCGCCTACTTGCCCGCGCCGCGTACGGCGCTTTCGGCGAGGACGGTGAGCAGGCGGCGGCCGCCGCCGGGCGCGGCCAGGGTGGCCGCGCCGATCGCGCCCAGGCCGCCCAGCAGCGTGAAGACGGTTTCCAACGGGGTGCCGGCGAGGAACAGGCCGCTGCCCAGCACCAGGACGGACAACAGCAGGATCAGCGCGTGCGTGGGCCCCAACCGCTTCTCGGCGGGGGCCGGTTCGGCGTCGTCGGCCGCGGCGGGGTGGATGCACGAGCAGGGTGCAGCCGGGCCGGCCGCAGACGCGGCCGGGCGGGCGGTGAAGGTGTCGCTCATGGTGAGCAGGACTCCGTCCTGACGGGGGCCCTCGGCGAGACGCCGGGGCCCGGGTGCTGGTCGCAAGACTGCGCCGCCCGTGGGCAGTTGGACCCTGCCGATCGTCGGGCTGCGCGGCACAAGCCTTCCATGCACGGCCGTCACCCCGCCGCACCGCGAGTCCACTTTGTGCTTTATGGGAAGTTGTGGCCCCACGGCTGTTCCCCGCTCCGCGATCCAATCCGCAGCCCGGCCGAGGCGCCAATACCGGCGTGCCACCAGGCGAGCTGCCGGCGCCCCGTCGCTGGCGCGGCTCACCATCTGTTCCGGCCGACTTGCGGTCTCGGCCCCGCCACCAGGACGGTAGTGGACAGCACGGCACCAACGGCGAGTTCGCCGGTGTCTTCCTGACGGCACCTGGTCGCAAGCCCGAACCCGTCCCGGAACCCTGGCAGGCGCGTTGGACCCGCGTCCGCCGACACATCGGTCCGGCACCCCACCCGGGTGCCGGACCGACGCGCATGCCCCACGCCCGGCACAGGGCACCCGCCGGGAGAGCCGGAGCGGGGAACAGCCTGCGCTGCTCACCGCGCACCGTCCGCCCGTCGCCGCTCCGCACCAGGGCCGCCCGCGCTTGCACCGACGGCGACGCCCCGCTCCAACCGCCACCGCCCGCACCACAGTCCGGCTCTCCCCGACCTCATGCCACGTGCCCTGGCACCCACCACGAGGCTCCCTGCCTCCACCCAGCGGCGCGCTGGGCAGCGGCCGTCCCTGCGCGGGGTGCTGTCACCTCCCGGGTGCGCCGCACCCGCGGGCGGACCGGGCGCTCCGCAGCGACATCAAGGAACTGTGACCCACGTCACTTGCCGCGAGGGGGAGAGTGCCAGGCCGCCCGGATGCCATCGATCGTCCTGAGCCGCTGACCAGCAACTCTATAGAAAACCCTGCAGAAAATCAGGACCTCGAATAGGCACTCCGCGACCCGAGAACCCCGGTAACTCACTAAGACTTCTTAGAGAGAGGCCACCCGCGAGCTCGCCGAGTGAACTGCCCGACTGCGGGACTGCGGTAATGTGATCCTTCCCTGACGGGTCACCGCTGATTGGCGGTCTGGATACCAGAAGGGAGGTAATGACGCATGTCCGAGCCTGCTCACCAGGGCAGGCCGGCGAGGACCAAGCTGCTTCGCCGCATCTGGCGGGCCTTCGCCCGCATGCGGCCCGTGGCCACTGTCCTGCGGGTCGTCTACTACGCGCTACGTGTGATGGACGAACTGACGGACTGAGCTGCGAAGAAGTGGCAGGACCCATCCCGCGGGAACGGGATGGGCCCTTAGTCCACGTCGTGCCGGGTGGGCCTCGTGCACGTTTGCTGGGTGCGAGGCCCACACCCATGTGTGGACTGCTGACCGCTACATTAGCACGACACCAAATCTAATTGGCAACCAACCTGCACTCCCCGAATATTTGAACCGGGGCCGTTTACTTTGCTCGGCGATTATAAATTGGTCCGGCTGTCGAAATATAACGTCGGTCGGGAAAATCTTCGCTGCACGCGCGTCGCCACTAATTTGGGCTGAGCAATAATGATTAGGGCAGACAGGTTTGCGACGGTTGCTGTCCCGGTGCCAAACCGCACCTCTTCCAGGCGCCGCCGGTCCGTCACCGCAGCCAGGACCGCCCGGCGTCACGCCTGCTCAGAAGCAGGTTGCCTGCTGGATGCACGCGGCAGGCCACTGGCGTTCCTGCCACAACCGGACGCAGCGTCAGGAACGCCAAGTCCCCCTACGCGATGAGGCGTCCACCGCCCGTGCCTGGCTGACAATGAGGCTTGGGCGGTCGTGCGAAGCATGCTCTTCCGGGTCCGTCGGTACCACGGGTCGACAGACCCGAAAACGCTCACCGAGTCGTTTTCCGGGGCAGCAACGGCCACAGGTTCATACGATTTCGGCCTGCCCAAAAATGCGCCGCACCCCCTCTGACCTGCGGAGACGCGAGACAGTTGGTCCTGTAGAGTGGGGCGGCGGTCCACCAGTCGCCACCGCGTCACCGGCACGGTGACAGCCGGAGGAAGACCGCGCCGGCGGCGATGGGGGAGGCAGCCAGCCCGGTCAGCGCGCCGGCTACACCCCAGCGCGCGCCCGAATGGTCCTATCGCCGTCGGAACCCACTCATTCGCGACACCCCGAAGCCCGACGGCAGCTGATGCCGCGTACATCCGAAGGCGGCCACGGAGATGATCACGGCCAGCACCTCGTGGTCCCCTCGCCGACGCCGGCCGCCGCGTTGCGGACGCTCCTGAGCGGGAGGAACCACCCGCCCTGATCGCTCCCACCGGCCTTGCTGCACCACCAACAGGCGCAGCAGTCACCCAGGCTGCCGCGAGATCACGTCATCCGGGTTACCAACGCCCTTCACCAGGGTCGTGGTGCGCGCCGCCCCTTACCGCCCGCCTTGCGTCTCGCGACTCGTGCAGGGTGTGGGTCCATGCCTCCATGAAGGCGGCCGGGCCGGTGTCGTCGCCGGGGAGACGGAAGATGTCCGGGTCGGCCGTGAGCTGCTCCATGAGCACCTCGTACAGGTTGTCGAAGAACGGCTCGAGGAAGAGCGCCAGGGACTCGGCGAACTGCCTGGGGGAGGGGTTGATGGCGATGACGTGGTCCAGGAACGGGAACATGCCCCATTCGTCGATCCGCTGCCGCAGCGCGGCCTGGGCCGGGGTGTCCGGCAGGAGCAGTCCGTGCAGGAGGTACAGCCCGTAGAAGCAGCGCAGGCCGACCAGTACCTCCCGTGCCCGCACCAGCTCCTCATCGCTCGCCCGCTGCACCCGAGCCACCATGTCCGCGTTCTGCTGAAGCAGCCCCCAGTCCACCGGCGGCCCCTCACCGCGCTCCGCCGCACCGAGCGCCCGCGCCCAGTCCTCGACCGTCATCCCGAACATGCCGAGCGCGGCCAACGACTCGGCCAGTGCATCCGCCCCGACCTCCTGCGCTCCGAAGCCGATCGCGGCGACCAGATGCACCATGCTCCTGGAGTCGGGCCCCTGCGCCTCGGCCGGTACGTCCTCGCCGGCTTCGAGCGCCGCGCGCATCAGTGCGGGGTGCGCCGCCCCGCGGTACAGCCCCATGAGCCGGCCGGCGGCCGCGTACAGCGCGTCCTGCCCCTCCTCGCCCGCCCCGGCCGCGCTGCGCGCGAACTCCACCAGCCGCTGCGACGCCGAGCGCTGCAGCACCCACACCAGGGCCTCACGCACGGCGGCCACCGGCGGCTCCGGTACCAGGACCGCCCCCGGCGCCGCCGGCGCCGCCAGCGTTCCCGGGGGCGCTGGCGGCGTGCCGGCCTCGGCGAACCACTCCAGCACGGCCAGCCGCCGGTCACGTCCCTGCCGTAGATGCCGGGCCAGCGCCGCCGCGGTCTCCACCACCAGCGGATCGACCGCGTCGACGACCGATCCCCGGCCCTGCCCGAGCCCCCGGCGCCGGTGCCGGGGCAGCAGCCCCGTCCGCCGCCAGCTCTCCAGCTGGCTCGCCGTCACCGTCAGATCCCGCGCGGCAAGTGCACGGATCACCCGTTGATCCGCCGGGCTCGCAGCTCCTCGTGTCATGCCCGCCATTAGAACCCCGAGAAGTGCTTTTAGAACCCCGAGAGGTGCCCTTTTTTCGCGGGTTCCGTCTCTGGCTCACTGGTCTTCAACCAGCACCGGCAGCACGTCAACTCCAAGGAACCAGCCCGGCCATGACCCCTCGCCCCCGTTCCCGCGTCCGTACCCAGGCGGCCACCGCCCTCACCGCCGTGCTCCTGACCGACGCCATCACGGCCGGCTTGGACCGCCCCGGCCACCTGGTGCGCCTCCTGGCCGTCCTCGCGGCCGTGCTGGGCGCTCTTACCGCCACGCTCGTCCTCGCCGCGGCCTTCGCCCCCACCGCCACCACCCGCACGGCCGCCCGCACCACCCTCGACCTCGTGCTGCGCCTGGTGCCCTGGTACACCCCGCGAAGCTGACAGCACGCGCACGAGAACGCTGCCCGCACAGGCCGACGCCCCCTTCGCACCGAGCAGGCGGCTCGGACGCCGACTGTGGGAAGACGTGATCGTCCGCAACCATGTCCGCCGACTGCTCACTGGTGCCGGGCACATCCGCGTCGGGCAACACCGCTGGTTCGGTGGGATGCTCTGCTCGGAGACGACGCCCTATTCCAGCAGCGGGCATGCCTCCCGCACGCGATCGGTACGCGAAATGTGCGCATGCGTGCGGGCGTCTCGGAGGCTTCGGAGGCTTCGGAGGCGGCGGGTCGCGCCACTGGCGCTCCCTGGCCCTCGGCCCCCGGCGCCGGACATCGTCCTCCAAGTGTCCCCGCTGTCTTGCGCCGGTCGTGGGCAGGTGTGCGGGCTTAGTGATAGAAAGCGCTTACTGTGTCTTTTGGGATAAATCGCTGAGTCCCCAGGTGCGGTGCGCCCTCGTAGGGGAGGGAGTGAACGGCCAGGACGAGTGCGAGGAGGACGTTCATCGGAGCCCTTTGTGCGAGCTCGCCGCGCGTCGGCGAGGCTCACAGTGACCGTGCCGCCGGGGGAGAGCCGCGCACGCTCGACCGCCTCCCGGCCGGACCCCCCGGGGCCGTCGTGGCCTCCGGCCCGGGGGCCCGCGGTTCGCCTGGCGACCGAAGTGTCCCGGTCGGAGGCACGTGCGTGCCTCCGACCGGGAGCGGGGCCCGGTGAGGGCCCCGCTGCTTCGTCAGTGGCGTGGCAGGTCGCGGCCGGCATCACCACCGACAGAGCTGCCGAACCGGTCCCGCAGCCAGGACCGTGCGTAGTCCTCGGCTACCGCGCGGGCGGCGAGCCCGGCGGCCTTGCGCACGACCCACCCGATGGCCTCGCGCAGTTCCGCCTCCGGCATCGCGTGAAAGAGGTAGACGGCGGCGACGCAGGCCAACAGCAGCAGGCAGCCAAGAAGGGGGCGGGGGAAGGGGGACGAAGGTGCGCGCAACGGGTCTCCTCTACGCAACGGGACTACGGACAGCGCCTGCTGGTGCTTTGAGCGCCAGTGCCTACCGTGACGGCGGTGCCCGGGGCGGCACGCTCGACCAGCTCCCTGGCGGACCGGCGCCGGGCGGGCGACGGGCAGGCTCTCCTCCTGAGGTTGTCGGCCCGCAGCACCCGGGCACACTCAACCCGCCTCCGCTCCGCCCCGCCGTCCAGGCCTCGCCCCCGGCCCGTTCCTCCCCGGCTCTCGGCTGCGCCCTGGCGCCCTCCGCGTGCCCGCCCGGTGCGCACGCCGGGACCCTGCCAGGCTGGGCGGGTGGCCAGGGGCGACCTGGCCACCCGCCCAGCAGTGCGCCAGCGGTGTCGCTACTGCTGGTTGTCGGTGTTCTCGGGCGGCGCTTGGCGGCGCCGCTGCCGCCAGGCCTCGACGCGCGTCTTGATGGCGCTGTCAAGGAGAGCGCCGGCGGTCTTCTCCAAGATCCAGGAGGCGCCCTTGACGAGGAGGGACCAGGCTGTCTCCGTCTCGGGCATCACGGCGAGGAGGAGGCGGGCCAGGAGCTCGAAGAGGTACAACGCGAAGTCCTTTCTGGGGCCAGCCCCGTGGCTGGCCTCCTACGTATGAGGGTGCGTCCGGCGGTGAGCCGGGCAGTCTCGACCACCTGCCGGCAGGCGTGAGGACGTGGGCGGCAGGTTCGGCCCCGGGCCGCGTGCGGCTCGCAGGGCGCGTCACCGCCCCGTCTCCGGCCCCGGGGGCCGGCGGGAGCGCAGACAGACCTGCTGCTTCGTCAGGGCCGCCTCAGGCCGCGGCCGCACCGGCTGCCGGGAGGATGGCTGTCGGAGCAGGCCAGGCATCCAGGGCCTCCTGCGCCGCCGTCCAGGCCGTCCTGCGCAGCGCTCAACACGCCACTTTCCGCAGCTCGCCCGGCACCCCGCGACCGAAGAGGAGCGCGCCCGCGATACAGGCTGCGATGAGGCACAGAACCACCAGGCGGACGAACGAGCGGTCATCGGGCACAGCACTCCATATCGTCAGCGGCCAACAGGCCTGAGCACAGCGCCTGCTGTCGTCATCGGCGCCCACCCACGAGGGTGATGACCACGCCCTGGGCGACTGTCCCGACCAGGCGAGCCAGGACCGGCACCTGGCGGACGACCAGCAGGTTCCCTACGACCGTGCCGGGCCCCTGACCAGCCGCCACAGCCAGCCGCCACCCCGCCTCACAGCAGCGCCACTGGACCCCGCGCCCGCATCGGCAGCCGCAACACGTCCGCCCGCCCCGCCCCGCGACTGCGCCCAGCAGTCCGCAGGGTCGCCGGCCACCAGCGGCCCGGAGAGCGGCCGCGCCCTGGTGGCCCGGGCGGGTCGGGCCCGGGCCACCAGACAGCCGTCACTGGCGCGAGGAAGCCCCTTCCGCTTCGGAAAGGGAGCCCGTCTGCGGCCCGCAGGCTTCTCGGGGCTGGACCCTGCGAAGCTCGACAGCGCTCAACAGCGCGCGCCCCGCCTGGCACAGGACATCCGGGCCCACACCCGGACCGACGATGAGAGCTTGGACGATGAGCACGAGCCCGTGAAGAAGATCCATCTCGCTGACAACCTTTCCGAAGGAAACGAACTGACGTGAGGGCCCGCTCACTTACGACAACTCGCTGCCAGGAGCCGGCCTCACCCCTGCGACCGTCCGAAGCCGCGCCCTGTGCGCAAGCAGCACCAGCAGCCGGGACCCCAGGCGGTGACGGTCCGGATTGACCAAAACTTCTGCGCGAAGGGGAACACCCCACCCAGTAGCCAGCCGCCCGCGAACGGGACCCACCACGCCCCTTTTCGTAGCCAGCCCGGCCCGCGCCAGCGGGCCCAACGGTCCTGGGGGCGCAGCCGGAAGGACCGCCAGGCGGGGGAGCGCAGCGGACCCGCCGGCCAGGCCGGGCGAAGCGGAAGCCTGGTCCGGGAGCGCAGCGAACGGACCATCAACCGTGGTGCGCAGCACCACGGTTGTACGGGTGGCGCAGCCACCCGCCGGCGCTCACGCGGAGCGGGGGCGCAACACCCGTGCGCAGCACGGGTGTTCGCTTGCTCCGGGCGCAGCCC
>NZ_JBSFNN010000032.1:0-67687 GCF_053587115.1 Streptomyces sp. NPDC003697 | reverse complement strand
GATGGTACTGCAGGGGGGACCCTGTGGGAGAGTAGGACGCCGCCGAACAATTTGTGGGAAGACCCCGCACCGTATGGTGCGGGGTCTTCTGCGTTCACGGGGGTCTTTTCTGAAGCCGGCCCCGCGTCCCGCGTGGCCGGCCCCCTCGTACGAGACCCCCTCAGAGCCGGCCGGCTGCCTTCAGCGCCAGGTAGGCGTCCGCCAGCGCCGGAGCCAGCTCCTCCGGTGTCGCGTCGACCACGGTGACGCCCTGACGCCGCAGCCGGTCCGCTGTGCGGTCGCGTTCTGTCCGCGCCCGGGCCGCGGCAGCCGCGTCGTAGACCGCGTCGACGTTCCCCCGGGCCGCGGCCATGCGGGCGATGTGTGGATCCGCCACCGAGGCGACGAGCACCGTGTGGCGCTGGGTGAGCTGAGGGAGCACGGGCAGCAGGCCCTCCTCCACGGGGGCCGCGTCCAGGCTCGTCAGCAGGACGATCAGGGAGCGGCGCGGGGCCGTGTGCAGGGCCGTGGCCGTCAGGCCTCGGGCGTCCGTCTCGAGGAGTTCCGGTTCCAGCGTCGCCATGGCGTTGACCAGGGCCGGCAGGACGTCGCCCGCCGCACGGCCCTGCACCAGGGCGCGCGTGCGGCGATCGTAGGCGAGCAGGTCGACACGGTCGCCTGCGCGGGCTGCGAGGGCCGCCAGGAGCAGGGCCGCGTCCATCGCCGCGTCCAGACGTGGTGCGTCGCCGACACGGCCCGCGGAGGTGCGGCCGGTGTCGAGGATCAGCAGGATGTGGCGGTCCCGCTCCGGACGCCAGGTGCGGACGGCGACCGAGGACTGGCGGGCGGTGGCGCGCCAGTCGATGGAGCGGGTGTCGTCACCGGGCACGTACTCGCGCAGGCTGTCGAACTCCGTGCCCTCGCCCCGCGTCAGTACGCTCGTGCGGCCGTCGAGTTCACGCAGCCGCGCGAGTTTCGAGGGCAGGTGCTTGCGGCTGGTGAAGGGGGGCAGTACGCGGACCGTCCACGGCACCGTGTGGGTGCCCTGCCGGGCGTAGAGGCCGAGGGGGCCGTAGGAGCGGATCGTCACGCGGTCCGCCCGGCGGTCGCCGCGGCGGGTGGGGCGCAGGCGGGTGGTCACGCGGCGGCGTTCGCCTCCCGGGACGACGAGACGGTGGCGGGAGGCCTCCACCTCCGTGCCGGGCTGCCAGCTGCTCGGGGGCCATGCGTCCCGGAGGCGGGCACGAAGCGGACGGCGGGACGGGTTGGTGACCGTGAGCGTCACCTCGGCGGTCTCGCCGAGGCGTACGGAGGTGTCGCCGGAGCGGGTCAGGCCGAGGCGCCGCACCGGTGCCGCGAGCGCGTAGTCGCAGGCACAGGCGACGGCCAGGGGTGCGTTCACGGCGAGGAGGCCCGTCCAGCCGGCGTCCCAGACGCCGACGGGAAGGGCCCCGAGGGCCGCGAGGAGCGCGGCGCGACCGGTGAGCGCCATCAGCGGGGGACGGGGACGTGGGCGAGGACGGCGTTGATGACGGAGTCGGCCGTGACGCCTTCCATCTCGGCCTCCGGGCGCAGTTGCACGCGGTGGCGCAGGGTGGGCAGCGCCAGGGCCTTCACGTCGTCGGGGATGACGTAGTCGCGGCCGGTCAGCCAGGCCCAGGCGCGGGCGGTGGACAGCAGGGCCGTCGCGCCGCGCGGGGAGACGCCGAGGGTCAGGGAGGGCGACTCGCGGGTGGCCCGGCAGATGTCGACGACGTAGGCGGTGATCTCCGGGGAGACCGTCGTCTTGGCGATCGCGTCGCGGGCGGCGTCCAGGTCCGCGCGACCCGCGACGGGCCGCACGCCGGCGGCGCGCAGGTCGCGCGGGTTGAAGCCCTTGGCGTGCCGGGTGAGGACGCCGATCTCGTCCTCGCGGGACGGCAGAGGGATCGTCAGCTTCAGCAGGAAGCGGTCCAGTTGGGCTTCGGGGAGGGGGTAGGTGCCCTCGTACTCGACCGGGTTCTGGGTGGCGACGACGAGGAAGGGCTCGGGGAGCGGGCGCGGGGTGCCGTCGACCGTGACCTGACGTTCCTCCATGGCCTCCAGCAGTGACGACTGCGTCTTCGGCGGGGTGCGGTTGATCTCGTCGGCGAGGACGAGGTTGGTGAAGACCGGGCCGGGCTGGAAGGAGAACTCCGCGGTGCGGGCGTCGTAGACGAGGGAGCCGGTGACGTCGCTCGGCATGAGGTCGGGGGTGAACTGGACGCGCTTGGTGTCGACGTCCAGTGCGGCGGCCAGTGTGCGGACGAGCAGGGTCTTGGCGACGCCGGGGACGCCCTCGAGGAGGACGTGCCCGCGGCACAGCAGCGCGACGACGAGGCCGGTCACGGCGGGATCCTGGCCGACCACGGCCTTGGCGATCTCGGCGCGCAGGGCCTCCAGGGCGGACCGGGCGCTCCCCGGGTCCCCGGGGTGCCCGGCGTTGTCAGTGGTCGGGTCCATCATGAACGGCGTACCTCTCTTTCGAGGGCGTCGAGTTGGTCGGCGAGGGAGACGAGGGCCGCGTCGTCGCCGGGCGGCGGGCCGAAGAGGAGGGAGTCCAGGTCCGGTCTGTCGCCGTGGAGGTGGGCGGACAGCGCCGGGAGCAGGGCCTCGGGCGTGTGGGCCTGGGCCGTGGGGACGCCCAGGAGAGGCGCGAGGCGGGTGCGGGTGGTGGAGCGCAGGGCGGTGGCGGCGCGGTCGCGGGCGCCGGCCTTGCGGTAGAGGCGTGCGCGGCCTTCGACGGTCTCGGAGGCGCGGACGGCGACGGGGAGGTTCTCGGGCACGAGGGGGCCGAGCCGGCGGGCGCGCCAGACGGCGGCGAGGACGGCGGCGACGAGGAGCTGCGCAGTGCCCCACAGCCAGCCCGAGGGGAGCAGCTCGAAGAAGCCGCGGCGGCCCTCGTCCGGTGTTCTGCCGGCGCCGCCGTCGTCGGACAGTGAGGGGAGGTACCAGACCAGGTGGGGGCGGGAACCCAGGAGTTGTAGGGCGAGTGAGGCGTTGCCCTGCTCGTCGAGGCGGTCGTTGTAGAGGATGTCGGGCGCGCCGAGGACGACGGTGTCGCCGCCGCCGTTCCGGGGGAGGCGCAGCAGGGTGGGCAGGCCGTCGCTCGGATAGCAGGCGTCGGTGTCGGCGGCGGTGGTGGAGTAGCGGACGCCGCCGGTGTCCGCGCGGCCCGCGCGCCGCGCCTCGGGCAGGGAGCAGCCGGGGCGCAGGGTGGAGTCGAAGCTGACCACGGGGTCGGCGGTGACACCGGGGGCGAGAGTGCCGACGGAGGGGACGTCGGGGGCGACGAGGACGGTGCGGCCGCCGGAGCCGGCGGTTGCCGCGTACAGCAGGGACTGCTGGCGGTCGGTGAGCAGGTCGGGGACGGCGACCAGCAGGGTCGTGTCGGGGCCGGCCGCGGCGCGTGCCTGGTCGAGGCCGGTGACCACCCGGGTGGAAACGCCCTGCTCGGAGAGGAGGGCGGCGACGGCGCGGCTGCCGTAGGGGTCGGCGGAGCGTGGGTCGAGGCGGCCGTGCTGGGAGCCGGAGCGCAGGGCGGCGATCGCCACGGCGGCCGCGAGGAGGAGGACGAGCGCGAGCAGGACGCCCCGGGTGCGGGTCCACACCTGGCGGGCGGTGGGCGCGACGGAGGTGGGGGAAGGTGGCGCCTCGGTGGTCATTCGGCGGCTCCCTCGGCGGTGCCGGGGGCCGTGCCGCGGCCGTGTCCGGCGAGCTGGGGCCTGGTGTGTTCCACGTCGCGGTCGAGGGCGGCGAGGCGGCGGTAGGACTGCTCGGTCGCCGTGCGCCCCCCGTAGGTGACGTCGTCGAAGTCGCGGGCGGCGGAGCGCAGCCGTTCGGTGTGCGCGGGCAGGGTGCGCCCGGCTTCGGCGGCCGCCTCGTCGGCGGTGCGGCCCGGGCGGGTGTCGAGGAGGGCGCGCTCCTCCAGGGAGCGGACGAGGGCGCGCATCCGCTCCTGGACGGCCTGGCTCCAGTGGCCCTGGGCGGCGTGCGCCTCGGCGGCCGCGCGGTGTTCGGCGGCGCTGCGGGGACGGTCGTCGAACAGGGCGGGGGCGGAGGCAGGCTCGCGGCGGGGGGTGCCCAGGCGCCACCACAGGGCGCCCAGGACCGCGAGGACGGCCACGATGACGACGACGAGGCCGACGGTCCCGCCGGGCGTCGCAGCCGAGGCGGAGTCGAACAGTTTGCTGAGCCATTCCCGGACGGCGTCCAGGAGCCGTTGCACCACGCCGGGATCGTTCTCGTGGTACATGCGCTTGGACAGCTCGCGTCGGGCCGCCTCCCGCGCGGGGCCGCGCGGGATGGTCACCGGTGGTTCGTCGCCGGAGCGCGCCGCGGCCGGGGCGGCGGCGTCGTGCGCCCGCAGCAGCACGCCTGCCACGGCCGCCTCCGCCGTGGTCGGCAGTGCCGCGAGAACTCCCCCCGCCCAGCTCACCGCATCAGCTCCCCGGGGCGACGGTGCCCGGGCCGTGGCCCTGGACGCCGGCCGCGCGGGCCAGTTCCAGGTCGAGGCCCTCGCGCCGGATGCGCCGGTCGATGTACAGGAGCACGGTGACGCCCGCCGAGATCGGGAAGGTGATCGTGGAGGCGATGACCGAGCCGATCCCGCTGATGACGAGGTACGTCCAGCCGAACCGGGCACTGCCGTCGACGAAGCTGCCCAGGCCGATGCCGCTGGAGGCGGCGGCTACGCGGGAGAAGGGGATCACGATGATCACCGAGATGAGGAACGTGATGAGCCCGGCCAGCAGCTCGATGCCGAAGATGCGCCACCAGGAGCCCCGGACCAGTTTCACCGAGCGGCCGAGCGCCTTCTTGATGCCCTGCTTCTCCAACATGAGCGCGGGCGAGGCGAGGGAGAGACGGACCCCCAGCCACAGGGCGACCACGAGTCCGCCCAGACCCCCGAGCAGGGCGAGGCCGACACCGTCGACGACCTCTCCCGAGACGGCCACGAGGATGCCGGGGAGCGCGCCGACTGCCGTCACACCCGCGCCGATGAGTATCAGCAGCATGAGCAGGCCGAACAGCCGGAGTACCTGGGGGCGGGCGTCGCGCCAGGCCTCGCCGAGGGTGACCGGACGGCCGAGCACCGCGCGGCTGGTGACGGTGGTCAGCAGGGCGGTGGCCGCGACCGTGCCGATCAGGGAGATGAGGGAGACGGCGCCGGAGCCGGCCACGGACTCGGCCACGGACTCGGCCATGGCGCGGCCGACTTCGCCGGGGGTGGCATTCGGGTCGCTGAGGTTCCCGGTGCGGAGGTTGTCGAGGGCCAGGCCCTGGACCAGGACGACGGTGATCTCGGTGATGACCGCGACGACCAGGGAGATGCCCAGGACGGTGCGCCAGTAGGTGCGCATGGTGGAGACGGCGCCGTCGAGGATCTCACCGAGGCCCAGGGGACGCAGCGGGATCACGCCGGGCTTGGCCGCGGGCGGCGGGCCGCCCCAGCCCGCGCCCCATGCGCCGTACCCGGGCTGCCCGTAGCCGCCAGGGGCGCCGTAGCCGCCGTGGCCGGGGGGCGGGCCGCCCCAGCCGGCGCCGGGCGGCGGAGGCGGTGGGGCATGGCCGGGCGCCGGGGGGCCGGTGGGCGCGGACCACTGGCCGGCGGGCGGCTGGTCCTTGGACCACTTCACGCCGTTGCCCTGCGGCTGTGCGCCCTGCTCGTCCGCAGGCTGCCCGGAACCGGAGCCGTCGGCGGGTCCGGACGCGCCGGACTGCGGCCCGTCGGACGGGGCGGATCCGGGCGAGGCCCAGCCCGGAGTGTCGTTCATCGTCGCTCCTTCACGGTGCCCGTCCGCGGGTCGCGGCGGCACGTTGGCAGCCATCGTGCCATGGGGTGGTCTTGGAGCAACCGGCAGCGGTGGGCGCTGTGCACCTTCTATTGTCCGCGCGTTACGGGGCAGACTGATCGCATGGCTGATCAGTACGCGCAGACCCGCGAGGACAACCGGCCGGCCGGGACACCGGTGATCCGCTGGGAGGAGCCGCCCGAGGGGCCGGTGGTCGTGCTCCTGGACCAGACGAGGCTTCCCGCCGAGGAGGTCGAGCTGGTGTGCACGGACGCGCCCGCGCTGGTGGAGGCGATCCGCTCGCTCGCCGTCCGCGGGGCCCCGCTGCTCGGCATCGCGGGGGCGTACGGTGTCGCGCTCGCCGCCGCGCGCGGCTTCGACGTCGACGACGCCGCGAGGGCGCTGGCCGGTGCCCGGCCCACCGCGGTCAACCTGCCCGTCGGCGTGCGCAGGGCGCAGTCCGCCTACCGGGCGGAGCTGGAGAAGACCGGCGATCCAGGGCACGCCGCCTCGGCGGCGCTGGCCGCGGCGCGGCAGCTGCACCAGGAGGACGCCCGGGCCAGCGTGCGGATGGCCGAGCACGGGCTGGCGCTGCTCGACGAGCTGCTGCCCAGGGGCGGGCACCGCGTCCTGACCCACTGCAACTCCGGCTCGCTGGTGTCGGGCGGGGAGGGGACGGCGTTCGCGGTGGCGCTGGCGGCGCACCGTACGGGGCGGCTGAGGCGGCTGTGGGTGGACGAGACCCGGCCGCTGCTGCAGGGCGCCCGCCTGACCGCGTACGAGGCGGCGCGCAACGACATGACGTACACCCTGCTCGCGGACAACGCGGCCGGTTCCCTGTTCGCGGCCGGTGAGGTGGACGCGGTGCTGGTCGGGGCGGACCGGATCGCCGCGGACGGGTCGGTGGCGAACAAGGTGGGGTCCTACCCGCTCGCGGTGCTCGCGCGCTACCACCACGTGCCGTTCGTCGTGGTGGCGCCGGTGACGTCGGTGGACCTGGACACCCCGGACGGTGCGGCCATCGAGGTGGAGCAGCGTCCCGGGTACGAGGTGACCGAGGTCTTCGTCCCGCAGGCGCCGGTGACGGGCGCGGCCGGCGGCATCCCGGTGGCGCCGCTGGGGACCCAGGCGTACAACCCGGCGTTCGACGTGACTCCGCCGGAGCTGGTCACGGCGATCGTCACGGAGGAGGGCGCGGTCTCGCCGGTCACCGCCGAGGGACTGGCCGAGCTCGTCGCGCGGTCGCGGCACTCGGCGTCCGAGTAGCGGCGGGGCCGTACGGGGCCCGGGCCGCCCCGCCGGCGACGGCGGGCGCACATCGCAGCGCGGACTCCGGCCGGCCGGGCGATCCGGTCCGCCGTGGCCGGATCGCGCCGGGCCGCCCGGGCCCCGGGGGTGTCCGGCGGCTCATGCCGGGGACGCGGGAGCCGGCACGCCCGTCCCCGGTGTTGTCGTCGGTCGCCGTGCGGGCGCACGCACCGGGCCCCGCTCACCCGGGCTGCGAGGCGCCGCCGGTGTCATCCGGCCTGCTGCGCCGGACGACACCCGGACCCGTCCCTGACGACCCCGTCCGCGGGGCCGGGCAGACAGCGGCGGTTCCATACGACTATCGTCACAGCCCAGTGACGTGCCTCACCAGTGCCTTCGCAGCTGTTACGAGAATGGGATGATGTCGTTTATGAAGGGACGAGTCCTTGTCGTCGACGACGACACCGCACTGGCCGAGATGCTCGGCATCGTGCTGCGTGGTGAAGGTTTTGAGCCGTCTTTCGTTGCCGACGGAGACAAGGCGCTTGCCGCCTTCCGGGAGAGCAAGCCCGATCTGGTGCTGCTGGATCTGATGCTGCCCGGCCGTGACGGCATCGAGGTGTGCCGTCTGATCCGGGCGGAGTCCGGGGTGCCGATCGTGATGCTGACGGCCAAGAGCGACACCGTCGACGTCGTCGTGGGCCTGGAGTCCGGCGCCGACGACTACATAGTGAAGCCGTTCAAGCCGAAGGAGCTGGTCGCCCGCATCAGGGCGCGGCTGCGCCGGTCGGAGGAGCCCGCGCCCGAGCAGCTCGCCATCGGCGACCTCGTCATCGACGTGGCCGGCCACTCCGTGAAGCGGGACGGGCAGTCGATCGCGCTGACCCCGCTGGAGTTCGACCTGCTGGTGGCGCTGGCCCGCAAGCCGTGGCAGGTGTTCACGCGCGAGGTGCTCCTCGAGCAGGTCTGGGGCTACCGTCACGCGGCGGACACGCGCCTGGTCAACGTGCATGTCCAGCGGCTGCGCTCCAAGGTCGAGAAGGATCCGGAGAAGCCCGAGATCGTGGTGACCGTCCGTGGGGTCGGTTACAAGGCAGGACCGAGCTGACATGCCCGCGGACAGTGCCGCTTCGGGGCCTCCGGGCACCGGAGCCGGCGCGGGACGGCCTGTCACCGGGAGGCCCGTGCGGGCGCGTCGGGGACGACTGCTGGAGGGCGGGCTGCTGAACGGCGGCGTGCAGGGCAGTTTGGTCCTGCGTCTGTTCGTACGCTCGGTGCGGCGGCCGCTGCTGCCCGTCATGCGGCTGTGGCGGCGCAACATCCAGCTCAAGGTCGTCGCCACCACGCTGCTGATGTCGCTCGGCGTGGTGCTGCTGCTCGGCTTCGTCGTCATCGGGCAGGTGCGCAACGGGCTGCTGGACGCGAAGGTGAAGGCGTCGCAGAGCCAGGCCACCGGCGGTTTCGCGGTGGCCAAGCAGAAGGCGGACGAGGCGGCGAGCGGCACCGGCGAGGAGGGGGCCCCGGCGGACGGCCGGTCCTCGCCGAACGTCATCGAGTGGATGAGCGCCCTCGTGTCGTCGCTCTCCAGCGGTGGCCAGGGTGCCTTCGACGTCGTCACGCTCCCCGCGGGCGACGACAGCGGCGGCGGACGCGGCCCGCGCGCCTCCGGCGACGTCGACCCGACGCAGAGCGTGCCCGAGGACCTGCGTGCGCGGATCGACAGAAGCACGGTGGCCGCCCAGAGCTACACCCGCATCGTCTACAAGCGCACCGGCAGGGGGCCGCAGCCCGCCCTGGTCATCGGCAAGCGGGTCAACGACCCCAACGGCGACCCGTACCAGCTGTACTACCTCTTCCCGCTCACCCAGGAACAGAAGTCGCTGAGTCTGGTCAAGGGGACCCTGGCGACGGCCGGCCTGTTCGTCGTGGTGCTGCTCGGGGCCATCGCGTGGCTGGTGGTGCGGCAGGTCGTCACCCCCGTGCGGATGGCGGCCGGGATCGCCGAGCGGCTGTCGGCCGGGCGGCTGCAGGAGCGGATGAAGGTCAGCGGCGAGGACGACATCGCGCGTCTAGGCCTGGCGTTCAACAAGATGGCGCAGAACCTGCAGCTGAAGATCAACCAGCTGGAGGACCTGTCGCGGATGCAGCGCCGGTTCGTCTCCGACGTCTCGCACGAGCTGCGGACGCCGCTGACGACCGTGCGGATGGCCGCGGACGTCATCCACGAGGCGCGGCAGGACTTCGACCCGGTGACCGCGCGCTCGGCGGAACTCCTCGCCGACCAGCTCGACCGGTTCGAGTCGCTGCTCGCCGACCTGCTGGAGATCAGCCGCTTCGACGCGGGCGCGGCGGCGCTGGAGGCCGAGCCGATCGACCTCAGGAACGTCGTCCGCCGGGTGGTCAGCGGCGCGGAGCCGCTCGCGGAACGCAAGGGCACCCGCATCCGCGTGGTGGGCGACCAGCAGCCCGTGGTGGCGGAGGCCGACGCGCGGCGCGTGGAGCGTGTGCTGCGCAACCTCGTCGTCAACGCCGTGGAGCACGGCGAGGGCAAGGACGTCGTCGTCAGGCTCGCCGCGGCCGGCGGCGCCGTCGCGGTCGCGGTCCGCGACTACGGCGTGGGGCTGAAACCGGGTGAGGCGACCCGGGTGTTCAGCCGCTTCTGGCGGGCCGACCCGGCCCGCGCGCGAACCACCGGCGGTACGGGGCTCGGGCTGTCCATCGCCCTGGAGGACGCGCGGCTGCACGGCGGCTGGCTGCAGGCGTGGGGTGAGCCCGGCGGCGGCTCGCAGTTCCGGCTGACGCTGCCGAGGACGGCGGACGAGCCGCTGCGCGGCTCGCCGATACCCCTGGAGCCGAAGGACTCGCGGCGCAACCGCGGACTCGACGGCGCAGGTTCGGCGCGCGGCGACGAGAAGCGTGCGACGGTGCCCGCGCAGGCGACCGGTGAGCGGGCGGCGATGCCGCCACGGGACCCGATGGCGCCGCGGCCCGCCACGGCGGCGGTGACCCCGGTGGCCGACCCGACGGCGCTGCCCGGCAACGGCGCGCGCGTGGTCCCCCGGCCCGCCTCGGGCAGGCGGCAGCAGGACGGCGCGCTCGCCGCGCGGCCGGCGGACGCGGGAGACGGCAGCGCGGACCGTACGGACCCGGGGGGAGCCGGGGCACGGGAGGCGACGGAACAAGGGGAGGCATTTCGTGGGCGCTGACCGCGAGGGGGGCGCGCGGCGGCGACCGGTTCGCGTGCTGGCGTACGCCGTCTGCGGGACCGTCCTGCTGTCGGGATGCGCCTCGATGCCCGACAGCGGGGACCTGCGGGACGTGGAGTCCACGCCGCGCCAGGACACCGAGGTGCGCGTGTTCGCCATCCCGCCCCGGGAGGACGCCCCGCCGGCGGAGATCGTGCAGGGCTTCCTCGAGGCGCTGACCAGCGACGATCCCACCTATGCGACGGCGCGCCAGTACCTGACCGCCCCGGCCGCGCGCAAGTGGCGGCCGGAGCTGTCGACGACCGTCCTCGCCAACGGCCCGGCCATCCAGGTCGAACGCACGGGCGGCCGCGACACCACCGACGACTTCACGTTCGCGCTGACCGGCAGCAGGGTCGCCACGGTGGACGCCCAGCAGGCGTACGCGCCGGGCGACGGACGCTACAGCCAGCCGGTGCACCTGTCGCGGGACCCCAAGAGCGGGCAGTGGCGCATCGACGGGCTGCCCCAGGGCGTCGTGATGGGCGAGTCGGACTTTGAACGCAACTACATGTCGGTCGACAAGTACTACTTCGCCTCGAACGCCTCGAACGCCTCGAACGCCTCGGACGCCGCGGCCCCGGCGGCGACGCGGCCGGCGGCCGTCGCCGACCCCGTCTTCGTGCGCCGGCGCGTCGACGCGATGACGCAGGTGGTCCGCTCCCTGCTGAACGGGCCGACGAACTGGCTCGCGCCCGCGGTGAGGACCAGCTTCCCGCCTGGTGCGCAGCTGCGGAAGGACGTCGTCTCGCTGACGCCCGACGACCAGAACAAGCTGACCGTGCCGCTGAACGAGAAGGCGAGCCGGGTCGGGTCCGGGACGTGCTCCGAGATGGCGACGCAGCTGCTGTTCACGCTGCGGAACCTGACGCCCACCGTGGACAGCGTCACGCTGCGGGGCGCCGACGGGTCGTCCCTGTGCTCGCTGGCCGAACGGCGGGCGGAGGCGGTGGCCTCGCGCGGCTCGGTGAAGCGGTCCGAGTACCTCTACTTCGTCGACGACAAGCAGCGGCTCGTACGGATCGCCGGCGGCAGCGCGGGGACCAGCGCCGATCCGGTGCCGGGCGTGCTGGGCGAAGGCGGTCGGCAGCTCCGGTCGGCGGCGGTGTCGTGGGACGAGCACACCGCGGCGGGGGTCAGCGGCGACGGGAGATCGTTGTACGTCGCGTCCCTGGTGCCGGGCGGTTCGCTGGGCACGCCCGTGCTCGTCAGCCGGGGCGGCACGGAGGACGACCGGCTGACGGCGCCGAGCTGGGACGCCGGCGGTGACCTGTGGGTGGCCGACCGGAACCCGGCCGCGGCGCGGCTGCTGGTGCTCCAGAAGGGCGCGGGCCGGCCGGTCCCGGTGAGCATCCCCGGGCTCGACGGGCGCGTCGACGCGGTGCGGGTGGCCGCGGACGGGGTGCGGATCGCACTCGTAGTGGAGAAGGACGGCAGGCGGTCGCTGCTGATCGGCCGGATCGGGCGGAAGTCCGCCGGGACCGGGCAGCCGCCCGTCGTGTCGGTGCTCGAGCTGCGTGGCGCCGCGCCGGAGCTGGAGGACGTCACCGCCATGTCCTGGGCCGGCGACAGCCGGCTGGTGGTGGCCGGGCGTGAGCAGGAGGGCGTGCAGACGATGCGGTACGTCCAGGTCGACGGCTCCACGCCGGAGGGTCCGGCGCCCGCCGCGCTCACGGGGGTGAAGTCGATCGCCGCGTCGGAGGACGACCGGCTGCCGCTGGTGGCGTACTCGGAGGACGGGATCGTCCGGCTGCCGTCCGGCGCGCAGTGGCAGAAGGTCGTCAAGTACGGGTCGGCTCCGGTCTATCCGGGGTGAGTCGCGCGGGCCCCTCCGGGGAGGAGGGGGCGCGTCGGGTTCGTCCCTCCCGCCGGGGGCGCCGGCGGGTGCGCACCGCGGGCGCTGATCGATGTCCGTCCCGAACGTCCGTTCACTCGTGTGAGGGAGCGCTGTCGGCACGTGGGCACGGTCGTCCACAGGGACTTGTCCACAGGGGTGGCCGGGGCGGTGCGCCGTCGGCACAGTGGACGGCATGCGTGGGTGGTGGCGGGACCTGACCGACCTGGTGCTGCCGGGTGAGTGCGGAGGCTGCGGCAGGCCGCGGACGGTGCTGTGCGAGGAGTGCCGTGCGTCCCTGGGCGGGGCTGTACCGCGCCGGGTGCGGCCGGTGCCGGAGCCGCGGGGACTGCCGGCCGTGCACGCCGCCGCGCCGTACGCCGACGAGGTGAGGGCGGTGCTCCTCGGCCACAAGGAGCGCGGGGCGCTGGCCCTCGCCGGTCCGCTCGGCTCGGCCCTGGCCGGCGCGGTGCGGGCGGGGCTGGCGGAGGCCGCCGCCCGGACGGACCCGGTCGCCGGTCGGACGCACCGGAGACCGCTCCCGGCCGGCCCGGTGCTGCTGGTCCCGGTGCCGTCCGCGCGGCGGACGGTGCGGGCGCGGGGCCATGACCCGGCGCGGCGGATCGCGCTCGCGGCGGCGGGTGCGCTGCGGCGTTCCGGTACGCCGGCCCGGGTGCCGGCGGTGCTGCGGCAGCGGCGCGCGGTGGCCGACCAGGCGGGTCTCGACCCCGGGCGACGACTGGCCAATCTGGCCGGTGCGCTCCACGTCGCCGCCGGGGCTGCTCCACTCCTGCGCGACGGGCCGGTGGTGCTCGTCGACGACCTGGTGACGACGGGCGCCTCCCTGGCCGAAGCGGCCCGTGCCGTGAGAACGGCCGTGTACACGGCGGGGACCTGGGAAGGCCTAAGGGAACGGAAAGCCGGATCACGGTCCGAGGAGGCGAACTCGGTGTATCGCGCACCGGATATGGCGGGACAGTCTGACGCCGTCGAGCCGGTCTGCGCGGCCGTGGTGGCGGCCTCGCCGGAATCCTGGAATAGCCGGAACTGACCGCGAACTCGCGTCGTTTCCGGTAGTGAGAAGAAGGTCAATTCACTTGAACGGAGGTACGCCGCAGTAGAGGGTGACGCCGTCCGTCCGGGCGAGATATGTTCGGTGGTGAGGGAAAGGCGCAGGCCATCCCCGTCATTTCCGAATCGCGCGCTGCGGTTTTCTCGTAATCACCCGCAGCGGCGGGGTGGAGATCTCGCCCACGGGGGAGGAGGAGGTGGACGTCACCGAGTCCGAGGTTCCGGGGCTCACCGGAACCGGGTGCAAAAGGGAGACGCTCCGCCCTGGATGCGGAGCGATCCGGGAACGGAGTTCTGCGTGGACATCGTCGTCAAGGGCCGCAAGACCGAGGTGCCCGAGCGGTTCCGCAAGCACGTGGCCGAGAAGCTGAAGCTGGACAAGATCCAGAAGCTCGATGGCAAGGTGATCAGCCTCGACGTCGAGGTGTCCAGGGAGCCCAACCGTCGACAGGCCGACCACTGTGACCGAGTGGAGATCACGCTCCGCTCCCGCGGCCCGGTGATCCGGGCGGAGGCAGCCGCCAGCGACCCGTACGCGGCACTCGACCTGGCGGCGGAGAAGCTGGAAGCCCGGCTGCGCAAGCAGCACGACAAGCGTTTCTCCCGGCGCGGCGCACGCCGGATCCCGGCCGCCGAGGTCCCCGCCCACGTCCCGGACGCGGCCACGCTCAACGGGAGCGGTGTTCCCGTCGGGGCGGAATCGGAAGAGGGCCAGGTGCCCACCAAGCGGGTCGGCTCGCTGGAGGTGCAGGGGGACGGCCCCATCGTCGTCCGCGAGAAGACACACGCCGCTTCTCCCATGAGCCTGGACCAGGCCCTGTACGAGATGGAGCTGGTCGGGCACGACTTCTATCTGTTCGTCGACGCCGAGACCAAGGAACCGAGCGTCGTCTACCGACGGCACGCCTACGACTACGGCGTGATCCACCTGGGGACGGACACGATGGTCACTCAGGCACTCCCTCCGGACACGGGCGGCACGCTGGGCGGCTGACCCACCCGGCCCGTAGCTGACCAGGTGCCCCTGGGCGCGCGCGTGCGCCCCCGGGGGCACCGGTGTGCGACCCCTCGGCCCGCCGCTTGGGCACCGCACGGTCGGCAGAGCATGGAATCATGGCCGCAACGGCTCAACCGATGGGCCGTTGCCTTGGGTTGGCGATGGCACCGGACCACCAGGCCACAGCCTTCAGGGGGAGGAACGATGGCGCACAGCTTCGGACCGATGCGGGACGAGGACGCCGGCGACGGCGTCGTCGGCATGGGCCCGGACGCGGGCACTCCACGCAAGGAGCCGATCAGAGTCCTTGTCGTGGACGACCATGCGCTCTTCCGCCGCGGACTGGAGATCGTGCTCGCCGCCGAGGAGGACATCCAGGTCGTCGGCGAGGCGGGCGACGGCGCGGAGGCCGTCGACAAGGCCGCCGACCTGCTGCCGGACATCGTGCTGATGGATGTGCGGATGCCGAAGCGGGGCGGGATCGAGGCCTGTACGTCGATCAAGGAAGTCGCCCCCAGCGCAAAGATCATCATGCTGACGATCAGCGACGAGGAGGCCGACCTCTACGACGCCATCAAGGCGGGCGCCACGGGCTACCTCCTCAAGGAGATCTCCACGGACGAGGTGGCCACCGCCATTCGGGCGGTGGCCGACGGCCAGTCGCAGATCAGCCCTTCCATGGCGTCGAAGCTGCTCACCGAGTTCAAGTCGATGATCCAGCGCACCGACGAGCGCCGTCTCGTCCCCGCGCCTCGGCTGACGGACCGTGAGCTGGAGGTGCTCAAGCTCGTCGCCACCGGAATGAACAACCGGGATATCGCCAAGGAGCTGTTCATCTCGGAGAACACCGTGAAGAACCACGTCCGCAACATCCTGGAGAAGCTTCAGCTGCACTCCAGGATGGAGGCGGTGGTCTACGCGATGCGAGAGAAGATCCTCGAGATCCGCTAGCGAATGCCCGGGCCCGACCCGGGCGCGGGCGCCGGTCCCGGGGTCGGGGCGGCCCGGTGACCGCGAGAGTGGGAGATCGTGGGAGCGGGAGACCGTGAGGCCGGGCGGTTCGCGGGTCCGGCGGTCAGGCCAGGGCGCGGGCCAGCTCCCGGACGAGGGGCTCGCGCAGTTCCGGCGCGTCCACGCGTTCGACGCGTACGTCCGTGCAGTCCACCCAGCCCGCCGCCTCCACCAGCGCCTGCGCGACGCCCGGCACGGCCCTCGCACCGTCCAGCGTGACCTGCCGGGCCACCAGCGTGCGGCCCTCGCGCGCGGGATCCACCCGGCCGACGAGGCGGCCGCCGGCGAGCACCGGCATCGCGAAGTAGCCGTGCACCCGTTTCGGCTTGGGCACGTACGCCTCCAGGCGGTGGGTGAACCCGAAGATCCGCTCCGTGCGCGCCCGCTCCCACACCAGCGAGTCGAAGGGCGACAGCAGCGTCGTGCGGTGGCGGCCACGCGGGGGCGACGCCAGCGCCGCCGGGTCCGCCCAGGCCGGCTTGGACCAGCCTTCCACCGTCACCGGGACCAGGCCCGAGTCCGCGATCACCGCGTCGACCTGCTCCCCCTTCAGGCGGTGGTAGTCGGCGATGTCCGCGCGGGTGCCGACCCCCAGGGACTGCCCCGCGAGGCGGACCAGACGGCGCAGGCACTCGGTGTCGTCCAGCTCGTCGTGCAGCAGCGGCTCGGGCACGGCGCGCTCGGCGAGGTCGTACACCCGCTTCCAGCCGCGCCGTTCGACGCAGACGACCTCCCCGTACATCAGTGCGCGTTCGACGGCGACCTTGGAGCCCGACCAGTCCCACCACTCGCTGGTCCTCTTGGCGCCGCCCAGCTCCGTGGCCGTGAGCGGGCCCTCGGAGCGCAGCTGCTTGATCACCTGCTCGTAGGCGCCGTCGGGGAGCTCGTGGTGCCACTGCGGGCGGCTGCGGTAGGCGCGGCGGCGGAAGGCGAAGTGCGGCCACTCCTCGATGGGCAGGATGCACGCCGCGTGGGACCAGTACTCGAAGGCGTGCGCCTGCGTCCAGTACGCCTTCTCCACCGCCGTACGGCCGACCGCGCCCAGCCGGGCGTAGGGGACGAGCTCGTGGGAGCGGGCGAGGACCGAGATCGTGTCGAGCTGGATCGCGCCGAGGTGGCGCAGGACACCGCGGACGCCGGACCTGCGGTCGGGGGCGCCGAGGAGGCCCTGGGCCCGCAGCGCGATGCGGCGGGCCTCGTCCGCGGTGAGGTCGAGGGCGGGGCGCGGGGCGGTTGTCATGAGGCGCACGATAGGGGGCGGGACTGACAGTGGGGAGTGGCCTGCGGATCCTGGAACGGGACCGGGACAGCCGCTCGCCGGAGGACGTGTCCCGGACCGGGCGGGTGCGGCGCGGGCGCCGCACCGCACGGGTCGCGCGGCGCGGGCGGCTCTCAGCCCGGAGCCGGCAGGTACGGCGCCGCCGAGGGCAGGCCGAGGTCGCACGGCAGCAGCGAGCCGACCCAGCAGTCCCGCCGGACGCCCTTGTTGTTGAGCGCGGAACGCAGGGTGCCCTCCATCGTGAAACCCGCGCGTTCGGCCACCGCCCGGGAGGCGTGGTTGCCCACCTCGGCGCGCCATTCGATGCGGTCCAGCGGCACCTCGGTGAAGGCCCAGCGCGCGGCGGCGAGGACCGCCTCGGTGACGTGTCCGCGGCCACGGTGCTCCCTGGCGGCCCAGAATCCGATCTCGCCCTCGCCGAGGGAGCGCATCGTGATGCCGAGCATGCCCGCCAGCTCTCCCGCGGGCAGGAAGACGCCGAAGGTGAACACCGAACCGCTCGCCCAGCCCTCGGGGACCGTCCGCTCCGTGAAGCCGCGGGCGTGCTCCGGCCGGTAGGGGGAGGGGATGGTGGTCCAGCGCTGGATGTCCGGGTCCTGTGCGGCGGCGTGCACCGCGTCGGCGTCGCGCGGGCCGACGGTGCGCAGCAGGAGGCGGTCGGTGGTGAGCGTGGCGGGTTCCATCGGGCGATTCTGCTTCGGGGACTCCGCGAGGTCCATCGATGCGCCGTCGGTGAGTCCACGGTCACAATCCGCGCAATTCGTCGCGAGTGCGCGGCACCATCCGCGCCCCTGGTCCGTTGTCCTCCTTGAAGGCGACGCGCGGCACGAGAAAGACCGCCGTCGTGGCAGGCACTCCCGGCCCGACGGGGTCCTCGCATACGATGGCCGTTGCTCAGTACGTCAAATGGAAACCGACCGTCCCAGGCCCGACCGGCAAGGAGACCAACCCCCGTGTCCGTCCTCTCGAAGATCATGCGTGCAGGCGAAGGCAAGATCCTGCGCAAGCTGCACCGCATCGCGGACCAGGTCAACTCCATCGAAGAGGACTTCGTCGACCTCTCCGACGCCGAGCTGCGGGCCCTCACCGACGAGTACCGGCAGCGGTACGCCGACGGCGAGAGCCTGGACGACCTGCTGCCCGAGGCCTTCGCCACGGTCCGTGAGGCCGCCAAGCGCGTCCTCGGACAGCGGCACTACGACGTCCAGATGATGGGCGGCGCCGCCCTCCACATGGGCTACGTGGCCGAGATGAAGACCGGTGAGGGCAAGACGCTGGTCGGCACCCTGCCCGCGTACCTGAACGCCATCTCCGGCGACGGCGTCCACATCGTCACGGTCAACGACTACCTGGCCGAGCGCGACTCCGAGATGATGGGCCGCGTCCACAAGTTCCTCGGCCTGTCCGTGGGCTGCATCCTGGCGAACATGACGCCGGCCCAGCGCCGCGAGCAGTACGCCTGCGACATCACGTACGGCACGAACAACGAGTTCGGCTTCGACTACCTGCGCGACAACATGGCCTGGGCGAAGGACGAGCTCGTCCAGCGCGGGCACAACTTCGCCATCGTCGACGAGGTCGACTCCATCCTTGTCGACGAGGCCCGTACGCCGCTGATCATCTCCGGTCCGGCCGACCAGGCCACCAAGTGGTACGGCGACTTCGCCAAGCTCGTGACGCGCCTCAAGCGCGGCGAGGCGGGCAACCCGCTGAAGGGCGTCGAGGAGACCGGCGACTACGACGTCGACGAGAAGAAGCGCACGGTCGCCATCCACGAGGCCGGTGTCACCAAGGTCGAGGACTGGCTGGGCATCGACAACCTCTACGAGTCGGTGAACACCCCGCTGGTGGGCTACCTCAACAACGCCATCAAGGCCAAGGAGCTCTTCAAGCGCGACAAGGACTACGTCGTCATCGACGGCGAGGTCATGATCGTCGACGAGCACACCGGCCGCATCCTCGCCGGCCGCCGCTACAACGAGGGCATGCACCAGGCGATCGAGGCGAAGGAAGGGGTGGACATCAAGGACGAGAACCAGACGCTCGCCACGATCACCCTGCAGAACTTCTTCCGCCTCTACAACAAGCTCTCCGGCATGACCGGTACGGCGATGACCGAGGCCGCCGAGTTCCACCAGATCTACAAGCTCGGCGTGGTCCCGATCCCGACCAACCGGCCGATGGTCCGCAATGACCAGTCGGACCTGATCTACCGCACCGAGGTCGCGAAGTTCGAGGCGGTCGTCGACGACATCGCCGAGAAGCACGAGAAGGGCCAGCCGATCCTGGTCGGCACCACCTCGGTCGAGAAGTCCGAGTACCTCTCGCAGCAGCTCAGCAAGCGCGGCATCCAGCACGAGGTGCTCAACGCCAAGCAGCACGAGCGCGAGGCGAGCATCGTCGCCCAGGCGGGCCGCAAGGGCGCCGTGACGGTCGCGACGAACATGGCGGGCCGTGGCACGGACATCAAGCTCGGCGGCAACCCCGAGGACCTCGCCGAGGCGGAGCTGCGCCAGCGCGGCCTCGACCCGGAGGAGCACATCGAGGAGTGGGCGCACGCCCTGCCCGAGGCGCTCAAGCGGGCCGAGGAAGCCGTGAAGGCGGAGAAGGACGAGGTCGAGAAGCTCGGCGGCCTCTACGTGCTGGGCACCGAGCGGCACGAGTCGCGCCGGATCGACAACCAGCTGCGCGGTCGTTCCGGCCGCCAGGGCGACCCGGGCGAGTCCCGCTTCTACCTGTCGCTCGGAGACGACCTGATGCGGCTGTTCAAGGCCCAGATGGTCGAGCGCGTGATGTCGATGGCGAACGTCCCGGACGACGTGCCGATCGAGAACAAGATGGTCACGCGGGCGATCGCCTCCGCCCAGTCGCAGGTCGAGCAGCAGAACTTCGAGACCCGTAAGAACGTCCTGAAGTACGACGAGGTGCTCAACCGGCAGCGCGAGGTCATCTACGGCGAGCGCCGCCGTGTCCTCGAGGGCGAGGACCTGCACGAGCAGGTCCAGCACTTCATGGACGACACGATCGACGCCTACGTCCAGGCCGAGACCGCCGAGGGGTTCCCGGAGGACTGGGACCTCGACCGGCTGTGGGGCGCCTTCAGGCAGCTCTACCCGGTGAAGGTCACCATCGAGGAGCTGGAGGAGGCGGCCGGTGACCGGGCCGGTCTGACGGCCGAGTTCATCGGCGACTCCATCAAGGACGACATCCACGAGCAGTACGAGGCCCGCGAGGCACAGCTCGGCTCCGAGATCATGCGCGAGCTGGAGCGCCGGGTCGTGCTGTCGGTCCTCGACCGCAAGTGGCGCGAGCACCTCTACGAGATGGACTACCTCCAGGAGGGCATCGGCCTGCGTGCCATGGCGCAGAAGGACCCTCTGGTCGAGTACCAGCGCGAGGGCTTCGACATGTTCCAGGCCATGATGGAGGGCATCAAGGAGGAGTCCGTCGGCTACCTGTTCAACCTGGAGGTCCAGGTCGAGCAGCAGGTCGAGGAGGTCCCGGTCGAGGAGGCCCAGCCGGTGGCGCGGGGCGTCCAGGACGCCGTGCCGGCGCAGGCGGGCGCGCGCCCGGAGATCCGCGCGAAGGGGCTCGACGTCCCGCAGCGGCGCGAGCTGCACTTCTCCGCGCCCACCGTGGACGGCGAGGGCGGTGTCGTCGAGGGCGAGTTCGCCGCTGACGGCGAGCCGGTCCGCTCGGAGGCGGACGGCCTCACGCGGGCGGAGCGCCGCAAGCAGGCCAAGGCCGCGGGCCGACGCCGCAAGAAGTGACGACGGCTCCGCGAGGAGCGACAGGCCGTGCAGGGCCGGGCACCCCCAGGGGTGCCCGGCCCTGCCGCTTGTCCGGCGCGGATCGACGTCGGCGCCACCACCGACGCCGAGCGGGCCTGCGGGCCCGGGTTTCCGCGGTGCTGGTCTCCGGGCTCGCCCTCTGCACCGGCGTGCGTGCCCGCCTGCGGGCCGGCCTCTGCACCCCCGACTCCGGTCCCAGGCCTCGACCCCGGGGCATCCCGGCTCGCCCTCCGTCGTGGCTGCGGGGTTGGGGCGGCGCCCGTCACTCCTGGATGACGGCGCGCGCCCTGCCTGGGCCCAGCCTGGCGGCAGGTCGGGGCCCTGCCGCCGTCCGGGCCCGCCTGGGCGAGGCCTGCGGCCCCGGGGCGCGCCACCAGCCTCGCGGCCGCCGCCTGCCCGGACGGGAGGAGCGGGGTCCGGGCGGATCCGGACGGGAGGCGGCTGCCACAGCCCCTGGCAGGAAGTGGCCGGCCCCGCTGCCGCCCGCGGCACTAGTCGTCGGTGTGGGGCATGCGGGGGCCGTCGAGTTCGACGGCCGTGCAGCGCCAGCGCAGGTCGCGGCCCTGTTCCAGGCGGAACGCCATGGCGCGCAGGCGGTCGCCGGCGCCGATGCGCGCGAAGGCCTCCAGGGCGCCGGGACGGGCCTCGTAGTAGCCGATGTCGCGGACGACGGCACGGGCGCCGCGGATACGCAGGGGGCCGCGCTCGGCGAGCCAGGCCAGCTCGTCGTAGGCGCGGCCGGCGGTGTGCCGCAGCATCCAGTGCACGGGCCGCTGTCCGCTGAGGACGGCGAGGAGGCGCTCCGCGAAGAGGTCGGTGGTGACCCGGTGCGGAAGGGGCCGGGGGGCGGACTGAGCGGCGACCACGCGGGCGGCGGCGGCCGTGCCGTCGGGCCGGGCCAGGGACTCCGGCCGCGGGGGCCGAGCCGGGTGCCGGGTGGGCGTGCCGGTGACTTCCGGACCGGGCCTGCCGGGCCTGGCCCGGCCGGAGGCGTCCGCGCCGCTGCGTGGGGTGACTGTCGGGTGGCCCGGGGCCGCCGGTGGGCGGCCGCCGGCCGGTGCGCGGAAGAGGGTGCCGCCGGGCGGGCGGGGCGGGGTGCCGCCCGGACGGCGGGCGTCCTGGCGGCCCGGCGGACGCGTGCCCGGGCGGTGCTGGGCCCTGGTCATGACCTTGTGCATGTGATCCCCGTTCGGAGCCACCCGGTGAGTACCGGGCGGTAACTTCGTGGTCGGGGATCTTGTACGGGGCCCGGCCCCACGGCGGCAAACGGGAAGCGGGCCGCGCCGGAGGCCGGACGGGTTCACCTATCCGGGTGGTGACGGGGGTCGCAAACCCCGACAGAGCAGGGGCGCACCGGGTGACGCGGGAGGCGCGGGGTGGACGCTTCCCGGGGTGCGGCGGGAAGCCCGAAAGGGGACCTCCCACACGTATCCTGAAGGCCGTCCGGGCGGCGTGGCAGCGCCGGTCCCGGGTCCTGCGGAGCCCACCGACCACGAAAGCGGCCAGCCATGCGCGTGTACGTCCCCCTGACGCTCTCCGGTCTCGCCGAGGCCCGCACGACGGGTGAGCTGGGGGCCGGGCCGTTCGTCGCGTACGCGGTCACGCCCGCCCTGCGCGAGTGGTACCTCTCCGACGACATCGAGGAGCTGGAGTACGCCGCGCTGAGCCGGGCCGCGCTCGCCTCGCTGCGCCTGCTGGCGGCGGACGCCGGGGCGCCCCGGCGGCGTGTCGTGGTCGCCGTCGACGTGTCGGACGGCGCGGCGGCGGTGGACCCCGACCGCGGTCTCGACCCGGCGGCGCTGGGCGAGGTCCGGGTGGCCGGCTCTGTGCCGCTCGCGAAGGCGGCCGCGGTGCACGTGGACGCCGAGGACGCGGAGGCGGACGTGGCGGCGGCGGCCCGGGCGCTGGAAGCGGCGGACGCGGGCGACGACGACGCGCAGTTCGTCGTGGACGGGGCCGAGGACCACGAACTGCTGTGGTTCGCCACGCAGGAGATCCCGAACCTGGTGGGACCCGGCGACTGACGCGGCGCAGCGGGGCCCGCGGCGGCCCGGCGGCCGCACCGCGACCTGCGTCCCTCCCCGATGTCAGTGGCAGCGGGTAACGTTTTTCGGCATGGGAACGCAGTCAGGGGCGCACATCGTCTGGGACTGGAACGGGACACTGTTCCACGACAACGACGCGGTGATCGGGGCGACGAACGCGGCGTTCGGCGAGCTCGGCCTGGAGCCGATCACGCTGGAGCAGTACCGCGCGCTGTACTGCGTGCCCGTGCCGAAGTTCTACGAGCGGCTGCTCGGGCGCCTGCCCACCGGCGCCGAGTGGGAGCTCATGGACGCCGTCTTCCACCGCTACTACGCCGAGCACCGGGTGCGCTGCGGGCTGACCGAGGGCGCGGCGGATCTGCTCGCGGGGTGGCGGTCCGCGGGGCACAGCCAGTCGATCCTCAGCATGTACGGGCACGAGGACCTGGTCCCGCTGGTACGCGGGTTCGGGATCGAGGCCCACTTCATACGCGTCGACGGGCGGACCGGGCCGTCCGGCGGCAGCAAGGCCGAGCACATGGCGCGGCATCTCGGTGCGCTGGCCGGTGCCGTGCACCCCGAGCGCACGGTCGTGATCGGGGACGCTGCGGACGACGCGCTGGCGGCGCTGCACGTGGGTGCCCAGGCGGTGCTGTACACCGGCGGTTCGCACAGCCGGGCCAGCCTCGAGAAGGCGGGGGTGCCGGTGGTGGACACACTCGCGGAGGCCGTGGCGGAGGCGGGACGACTGGCGGCGTGACCGTCCGGCGGACCGGCGTGCGGTCGGCCCGTCCGGCTCCCCGCACCGGGGACGCGGCTCGGGAGCGGCCGGCGGCAGGGCGGGTCGGCCCCGCCGGCGGACCCGCCCGCCCGGCTCTCTCCCCCACCGGGGAGACCCGGCTCCGGGCGGACGCGTGATCCGGCCACCCGCCCGCACGCCACGCCGGCCGCGGCGCCTCTTCCGGCACAGCCGCCGCAGCCGTCACACCGGCCCCCGATACGACGCCGGAGCGTGCGCCGTCCCTGTGCAGAACGTCAAAGTTCCGCCCCCTGTTTTGTACACATACGGCTCATGACGGGAGCCCCGCTGCGGGCGATAGCCTTGTGGCGTGATCAGCGCGATAGCTCGCGGAGGCACCGTCGCCTTCGCCCCGCGCCCGGTGAGCACGGACGACGTCCGTGGCCGGGCGGCGATAGCTGATCCTCGCGGGCGGAAGGTGGCCCCGACGGTGGCCGGGACGCCGAACGGATCCCGGGCACCGGCACCGGCGAGAGCAGCGTCACACCCCCCGGGCGTGTCGACATCGGCCGATATCCCCCCGCTCATCTCCCCTTGCGGCATAGCGTCGGAACAGACCGGAGACCCCGTGTCGTGGCGTGACGCCGACAGGCAAGAGACCGAACTTCCTTCTACGTCACGCAACGGCGCGCGACAGGAGCCAGAGGACAATGCAGACCAAGCTGGACGAAGCCAAGGCCGAGTTGCTCGAAAGGGCCGCCCGGGTAGCTGAGAACAGCCCGGTCGGGGGGTACCTACCGACCGGGTCGACGAGTGAGGGCGTGCCGGACCGGGACACCCTGCTCAGGTTCCTCCGGCGTTACTACCTGCACACGGCTCCCGAGGACCTCGCCGACCGCGACCCGGTCGATGTCTTCGGTGCCGCCTTCTCCCACTACCGCCTGGCGGAGAGCCGCCCCCAGGGCACGGCGAACGTGCGGGTCCACACCCCGACCGTCGAGGAGAACGGCTGGACGTGCAGCCACTCCGTGGTCGAGGTCGTCACCGACGACATGCCCTTCCTGGTGGACTCCGTCACCAACGAGCTGACGCGGCAGGGGCGCGGCATCCACGTCGTCGTCCATCCGCAGTTCGTGGTCCGGCGCGACCTCACCGGAAAGCTCCTGGAGATGCTGCCGAAGCCGCCCGCCGGCGAGCAGCTGCCGCACGACGCGCACGTCGAGTCCTGGATCCACGTCGAGATCGACCGGGAGACCGACCGCGGCGACCTCAAGCAGATCACGGCCGATCTGCTGCGCGTCCTGTCCGACGTCCGCGAGGCCGTCGAGGACTGGGAGAAGATGCGCGAGGCGGCGGTCCGCCTGGCCGAGGGGCTGCCCGGGGAGCCGATGCCGGGCGACCTGCGCCCGCAGGAGGCGGAGGAGGCCCGCGAGCTGCTGCGCTGGCTGGCCGACGACCACTTCACGTTCCTCGGCTACCGCGAGTACCAGCTGCGCGGGGACGACGTGCTGGCCGCCGTGCCGGGCACCGGCCTCGGCATACTGCGTGCGGACCCGCACCACGCCGGTGAGGACAGCCACCCGGTCAGCCCGTCCTTCGAGCGGCTGCCCGCCGACGCCCGCGCCAAGGCCCGCGAGCACCGGCTGCTCGTCCTGACCAAGGCCAACAGCCGGGCCACCGTGCACCGGCCGTCGTACCTGGACTACATCGGCGTCAAGAAGTTCGACGAGAAGGGCGAGGTCGTCGGCGAGCGCCGCTTCCTCGGCCTGTTCTCCTCCGCCGCGTACACCGAGTCCGTGCGGCGCGTCCCGGTGATCCGCCGCAAGGTCGACGAGGTGCTCGGCCTTGCGGGCTTCTCGCCCAACAGCCACGACGGCCGCGACCTGCTGCAGATCCTCGAGACCTACCCGCGCGACGAGCTGTTCCAGACGCCGGCCGACGAACTCCAGTCCATCGCCACCTCCGTGCTGTACCTGCAGGAGCGCCGGCGGCTGCGCCTGTACCTGCGCCAGGACGAGTACGGGCGCTACTACTCCGCCCTGGTCTACCTGCCCCGCGACCGCTACACCACGGGCGTACGGCTGCGGATCATCGACATCCTCAAGGAGGAGCTCGGCGGCATCAGTGTCGACTTCACGGCCTGGAACACCGAGTCGATCCTGTCCCGGCTGCACTTCGTCGTCCGCGTCCCGCAGGGCACCGAGCTGCCGCAGCTGTCCGACGCCGACCGGGAGCGCATCGAGGCCCGCCTGGTCGAGGCCGCCCGCTCCTGGGCCGACGGCTTCGCCGAGGCGCTCAACGCGGAACTGGGCGAGGAGCGCGCCGCCGAGCTGCTGCGCCGCTACAACCACGCCTTCCCCGAGGGCTACAAGGCCGACCACTCGCCGCGCGCCGCGGTCGCGGACCTGGTCCACCTCGAACGGCTTGGCGAGGACCAGACGTTCGCGCTGAGCCTGTACGAGCCGGTGGGCGCCGCTCCGGAGGAGCGCCGCTTCAAGATCTACCAGAAGGGCGGCTCGGTCTCGCTGTCCGCCGTCCTGCCGGTGCTCAGCCGGCTCGGCGTGGAGGTCACCGACGAGCGGCCGTACGAGCTGCGCTGCGCCGACCGGACGACGGCGTGGATCTACGACTTCGGTCTGCGTATGCCGAAGCCGACGTCCGGCGGTGTCGACTACCGGGGCGACGACGCCCGCGAGCGGTTCCAGGAGGCCTTCGCCGCCACCTGGACCGGCAAGGCGGAGAACGACGGCTTCAACGCCCTCGTGCTCGGCGCCGGGCTGACCTGGCGGCAGGCGATGGTGCTGCGCGCCTACGCCAAGTACCTGCGTCAGGCGGGCTCCACCTTCAGCCAGGACTACATGGAGGACACCCTCCGCACCAACGTCCACACCACCCGTCTGCTCGTCTCCCTGTTCGAGGCGCGGATGTCGCCGGACCGGCAGCGCGCCGGGCACGAGCTGGTGGACGCCCTGCTGGAGGAGGTCGACGCGGCCCTCGACCAGGTGGCCTCCCTCGACGAGGACCGGATCCTGCGGTCCTTCCTGACGGTCATCAGGGCGACCCTGCGCACGAACTTCTTCCAGGAGGCCGCGGACGGCGGCGCGCACGACTACGTGTCCATGAAGTTCGACCCGCAGGCCATCCCGGACCTGCCGGCGCCGCGCCCGGCCTTCGAGATCTGGGTGTACTCGCCGCGTGTGGAGGGCGTGCATCTGCGCTTCGGCAAGGTCGCCCGCGGCGGCCTGCGCTGGTCCGACCGTCGCGAGGACTTCCGCACGGAGATCCTCGGCCTGGTCAAGGCGCAGATGGTGAAGAACACCGTGATCGTGCCGGTCGGGGCCAAGGGCGGCTTCGTCGCCAAGCAGCTGCCCGACCCGAGCGTGGACCGGGACGCGTGGCTGGCGGAGGGCATCGCGAGCTACAAGACGTTCATCTCGGCGCTGCTCGACATCACCGACAACCTGGTCGCCGGCGAGGTCGTGCCGCCGCGGGACGTCGTCCGGCACGACGGCGACGACACCTACCTCGTCGTCGCCGCGGACAAGGGCACGGCGACGTTCTCGGACATCGCCAACGAGGTCGCGCAGTCGTACGACTTCTGGCTCGGCGACGCCTTCGCCTCCGGCGGCTCGGCGGGCTACGACCACAAGGGCATGGGCATCACCGCCCGCGGTGCCTGGGAGTCCGTCAAGCGGCACTTCCGCGAGCTGGGCGTCGACACCCAGACGGAGGACTTCACGGTCGTCGGCATCGGCGACATGTCCGGTGACGTCTTCGGCAACGGCATGCTGCTGTCCGAGAACATCCGCCTGGTCGCCGCCTTCGACCACCGGCACATCTTCATCGACCCGGACCCCGAGGCGGCCACCTCCTACGCCGAGCGCCGGCGCCTGTTCGAGCTGCCGCGCTCGTCGTGGGAGGACTACGACACCGGGCTGCTGTCGCCCGGCGGCGGGGTGTTCCCGCGGACCGCGAAGGCGATCCCGGTCAACGCGCACATCCGCAAGGCGCTCGGCATCGAGTCGGGCGTCACCAAGCTGACCCCGGCCGACCTGATGCGGGCGATCCTCCAGGCCCCGGTGGACCTGCTGTGGAACGGCGGCATCGGCACCTACGTCAAGGCCAGCACCGAGTCCCACGCCGACGTGGGCGACAAGGCCAACGACGCCATCCGCGTCGACGGCGCGGACCTGCGCGTCAGGGTCGTCGGCGAGGGCGGCAACCTGGGGCTGACCCAACTCGGCCGGATCGAGTTCGCGCAGGCCGGCGGCAAGGTCAACACCGATGCCATCGACAACAGCGCGGGCGTGGACACCTCCGACCACGAGGTGAACATCAAGATCCTGCTCAACCGCCTGGTCACCGAGGGCGACATGACCGTCAAGCAGCGCAACAAGCTGCTCGCCGAGATGACGGACGAGGTCGGCCATCTGGTCCTGCGCAACAACTACGCGCAGAACACGGCGATCGCCAACGCGCTCGCCCAGTCCAAGGACATGCTCCACGCGCAGCAGCGCTTCGTCCGCCACCTGGTCCGCGAGGGGCACCTGGACCGGGCGCTGGAGTTCCTGCCCACCGACCGCCAGATCCGCGAGCGGCTCACCGCCGGTCAGGGCCTGACCGGTCCGGAGACGGCCGTCCTGCTGGCGTACACGAAGATCACGGTCGCCGAGGAGCTGCTGGCGACCTCGCTGCCGGACGACCCGTACCTGCGCGGTCTGCTGCACACGTACTTCCCGGCGGCGCTGCGCGAGCAGTTCGCCGAGCAGATCGACGGTCACCCGCTGCGCCGGGAGATCACCACGACAGTGCTGGTCAACGACACGGTGAACACGGGCGGTACGACCTACCTGCACCGCCTGCGGGAGGAGACCGGGGCCTCGCTGGAGGAGATCGTCCGGGCGCAGACCGCGGCTCGCGCGATCTTCCGCTCGGCGCCGGTGTGGGACGCCGTCGAGGCGCTGGACAACAGGGTCGACGCGGGCGTCCAGACCCGGATCCGGCTGCACTCGCGCCGGCTGGTCGAGCGCGGCACGCGCTGGCTGCTCAACAACCGGCCGCAGCCGCTGGAGCTGGGCGAGACGGTCGCGTTCTTCGCCGAGCGCGTGGAGCAGGTCTGGTCCGAGCTGCCGAAGCTGCTGCGGGGCGCGGACCTGGAGTGGTACGAGCAGGTGTACGCCGAGCTGTCCGCGGCCGGGGTGCCGGACGAGGTGGCCACGCGGGTGGCCGGGTTCTCCTCCGCCTTCCCGACGCTCGACATCGTCTCGGTGGCCGACCGCATGGGCAGGGAACCGCTGGACGTCGCCGAGGTGTACTACGACCTCGCCGACCGTCTCAGCATCACCCAGCTGATGGACCGCATCATCGAGCTGCCGCGCGCCGACCGCTGGCAGTCCATGGCGCGGGCGGCGATCCGCGAGGACCTGTACGCGGCCCACGCGGCCCTGACGGCGGACATCCTCGCCGCCGGCAACGGCAGCTCCACTCCGGAGCAGCGCTTCAAGGTGTGGGAGCAGAAGAACGCGGCGCTGCTGTCCCGGGCGCGTACCACGCTGGAGGAGATCCGCGGTTCGGACGAGTTCGACCTCGCCAACCTGTCGGTGGCGATGCGGACGATGCGCACGCTGCTGCGGACGCACTCGTAGCGCGCCGGTCCCTCACGGGGACCGCACAGCACCGGGGGCGTCCCGGGCCGGCCTGGCCCGGGGCGCCCCCTTGGCGTGTCCGGGGCGTGGCGAGGCCCGGGGACGGCGCGGAGACCGGCGTGGGGAACGGCGTGGGGAACGGCCGGCGGACCGGCGGACCTCTCGGACGGGGATCGATCCGGGTACCGCCGAACGGCACAGCTTCAGTTCCTGGCAAATAGGACAATATATATAAAGTTGCCGCGTGACTGTGAACCTCATCGAGAGCCGTCCGGCCGCGGTGGCGGCGGCGCGCGCCCTCGTCCCCGCACACCTCCCCGCACCCGCCCGGCCGGTCACACGGATCCTGATCCTTCGGTGCGATGCTCGCCCCGCCGCCTGAGGCACCCCCTCAGGGGCGGGCCGTCCCCCGTCCCGCGGACGCCTCCGCGCGCGTCGCTCTCGTCCGGGCGGCGGCCGCATCCGTGCTCGTCCTGCTGCTGCCGGTGATCGGAGTGCTGCCCTGGGCCGGCGACCTCGGCATACACGCGGCGACCATCGAACGCCTGCGCCACAACCTGCTGCACCCCGGCAACCCGCTCGTCGACGCCGACACGCCGAGCCCGTACTACTCGCCGTGGATGCTGCTGCTCGGCTGCGTCGCACGCGGCACCGGTGTGTCGGTCTTCCTCGTGTTGCGGTTCGCCGCGCTGGCCGGGCTGGGCCTGCTGGCCACGGGTGTGTGGCGGTACGTCCGGACCCTGAGCACCCACCGGGCCGCGCCCGCGGCGGCCGGCCTGTGCCTGGTGCTGCTGTGGGGGACGGCCCCCCTCAACTGGAGCGGCTTCCTCGGCCTGAACTCCCTCGCGCTGACGGTGTCGTACCCGAGCGTGTTCGCCCTCGGCCTCACCTTCCACCTCTGGGCGTGGCTGACCCGGGCGCTCACCCTGCCGGCCGGATGGGCGGGCTGGCTGGGGCTCGGCGGCCTGTGGGCGGTGACCCTGCTGTGCCACCAGTTCACCGGGGTCGTCGCCACGCTGGGGGCGGTCGCCGCGGTGCTGGCGGCGTGGCCCGCGCGGGTGGTGTGGCCCCGGCTCGGTGCCGGCGTGCTCCTGGGGTCGCTGACGCTCTGGCTCTGGCCGTACTACGACTTCTTCGCCCTGTTCACGGCCGGTACGGACCTGGAGGCCGTGCACCGGGCGCTCTACACGGACGTCGCCGGCCGCTACTGGCTGGCGCTGCTGGGGGTGGTGGCCCTGGTGCTGCGGTGGCGGCGCGACCGGTGGGACGTGCTGGTGCTGTTCTTCCTGCTCGGCACGCTGGTGTGCGCGGCGGGCTGGGCGGCCGGCCACTACTCCTGGGGGCGCGCCGCGCCCGCCGTGCTGATCCCGGCCCAGCTCGCCGCCGCGCTGGAGGCCGTCGAGGGCGGCCGGCGGGCGGCGCGGGCGCGCTGGGCCTGGCTGCTGGCCGGCGCGCTGGCCGTCGGGGCGTGGGCCCAGGCGGGGGTGCTCGGGTACGTGGTGGGGCGGTCGGCCCTGCCGGAGCCGCTGGCGGTCAACTACACGCCGCCGTGGACGGGGTACGGCTGGATCACACCGTTCGTGAGGTACGGGGACGTGGTCATGGCCCGCACGTCCGCCTCCCGGCAGATCCCGGCGTACGGCGCCTGCACCGTGGCGCCCGGTTACCCCGACTTCTTCCTGCCGGACGAGAGGCAGCGGCAGGCGGCCGTACGGGACTACTTCGCGCCGGGGACACCGGGCGGTGAACGGCGGGACATCCTGCGCCGGTACGGCGTGCGCTGGGTGGTCGACCGGGGGAGCACCGCGCCCGGCGCGGGTCTGCGGGAGGTGGCCCGCGGGCCGGACGGCCAGGTGCTGTACGCCGTGGCGGACTGACCACGGCGATGCGCCGCGGTGGCCCCGACCCGCATGAGCCCGGCGGCGCGGACCGGCCCGCCGACCCGGCGGCTCCGGGCCGGCGCGGCGGGACCGGCGGAAATTCCGGTCCCGCCGCCGGCCGGTGTCCCTACTTGCCCGTGAAGGCCTCGTACGCGTCCATGACCTCGTCGGTCGGCCCGTCCATGCGCAGCTCGCCGCGCTCCAGCCACAGCACCCGCTCGCAGGTGTCGCGGATCGTCCTGCCGCTGTGGCTGACCAGGAAGACGGTGCCCGCCTGCTTGCGCAGTTCGCGGATCCGCTTCTCGGAGCGCTTCTGGAAGGAGCGGTCGCCGGTCGCCAGCGCCTCGTCGATCAGGAGCACGTCGTGGTCCTTGGCGGCTGCGATGGAGAACCGCAGGCGGGCGCCCATGCCGGAGGAGTACGTCCGCATCGGCAGGCTGATGAAGTCGCCCTTCTCGTTGATGCCGGAGAAGTCGACGATCTCCTGGTAGCGCGCCTTGATCTGCTCGCGGGACATGCCCATGGCCAGGCCGCCGAGGTAGACGTTGCGCTCGCCGGTCAGGTCGCCCATCAGGGCCGCGTTCACGCCGAGGAGGGAGGGCTGGCCGTTGGTGTAGATGTGGCCGCTCTCCACCGGGAGCAGTCCGGCGACCGCCTTGAGGAGCGTCGACTTGCCGGAGCCGTTGGTGCCGATCAGGCCGATCGCCTCGCCCCGGTAGGCGACGAAGGAGACGTCCTTCACCGCGTGCACCTTGCGCACGCCCGCGGCCTTCTCGGCCTGCTTGCGGCGCAGGATGCGGTTGAGGGCGGCGGTCGCGGAGCCGCGGCCGCCGCCGGTGCCGTTGACCCGGTAGACGATGTCGACGTGGTCGGCGACGACGGTGGGGATCTTCTCGGCGGCCGCGGGGGCGGCCCCGGCGGTGCGCGGGGTGGTCGTTTCAGCCACGGCCGTACGTCTCCTCAGCCTTCCAGAAGTAGATGAAGCCGCCGGCGCCGGCCAGCAGCGCCCAGCCGACCGCGTACGCCCACACGTGGTGCGGGAGCTGACTCGCGTGGAAGCTGTCGATCAGCGCGAAACGCATGAGGTCGATGTAGACGGCGGCGGGGTTGGCCTCCAGCAGCGCCTTCACCGTGTGCGGCAGGTTGGTGCGGTCGAGCATCGTGTCGATGCTCCACATGACGCCCGAGACGTACATCCAGGTGCGCAGCACGAACGGCATCAGCTGGGCGATGTCCGGGGTCTTGGCGCCGATCCGGGCCAGGACCATCGACACGCCCGCGTTGAACACGAACTGCAGCACCAGCACCGGCAGGGTCAGCAGCCAGGAGACGCCGACCGGCACGCCGAAGACCAGCAGGATCACCACGAGGGCGGCCATCGAGAACAGCAGCTGCTGGAGCTGCTGCAGCGCGAAGGAGATGGGCAGCGCGGCCCGCGGGAAGTGCAGCGCGCGCACCAGGCCGAGGTTGCCGGAGATGGCCCGGGTGCCCGCCATGATCGAACTCTGCGTGAAGGTCCACACGAACACGCCCGTGACCAGGAACGGCACGAAGTCCGGGACGCCGTGCTTGGTGCCGAGCAGGACGCCGAAGATGAAGTAGTACACGGCGGCGTTCAGCAGGGGGGTCATCACCTGCCAGATCTGCCCGAGCTTCGCCTGGCTGTACTGGGCGGTGAGCTTGGCGGTGGCGAAGGCGCTGATGAAGTGCCTGCGGGCCCACAGCCGGCGGACGTACTCGGGCAGGGAGGGACGGGCGCCGCTGACGGACAGGCCGTGGCGCGCGGCGAGCGCCGCGAGGTCGTCCTCGGCCTCGGCCGGGGAGGGCGGTGTGTGGAGGACCTGGCTCACATCCGCTGCTTTCGTTCGGGGGGTGGGGATGCGGGCGACCGGTGCCGGGCCCGTCGTGCGCTCGCTCGCGCGATTCTTCACGTTCTCACGTCGGGACGGCATCGTATCGACGCAACGTGAGAGTAGGGCGAAGCGACGTCGGAACGCAACCGTTTCGTCGTGACGCCCCTATGCTGGATCGCATGACGACGAACGCCGAGGAGCCCCGGGCGCGTCCGCGCCGCCGGGCCCCCGCCGGGGCGGCCGTGCTCCGGGAGGACGTGACGGAGGCCATCCGGGCGGCCGTCTTCGAGGAACTCGCGGCCGTGGGCTACGCGCGGATGTCCATCGAGGGCATCGCGCGGCGGGCGGGCGTCGGCAAGACCGCGGTGTACCGGCGCTGGCGCTCGAAGCTGCACCTGGTGCTCGACATCGTCTCGGCGCTCGCCGTGCAGGGCCTGCCCGTCCCCGACAGCGGCTCCCTCCAGGGGGACCTGCGCCTGCTGTACGGGCTGACGTCGCGGGCCCTGCGCCACCCGGTGGCCTCGCAGATCATCCCCGATCTCCAGGCGGAGGCCGCCCGCAACCCCGACATCGCCGACGCCATGCAGAAGGCGCTGCGGGACGGGCAGGAGAGCGTCGCCAGCAGCATTGTGGCGGCGGCCGAGCGGCGCGGCGAGATCCGCGCCGGTCTCGACGAGGACCTCGTCCTGGACCTGATCTCGGGCCCCCTGTACTGGCGCGCGGTGGTCATCCGCAGTGCCAAGCTGCCCAAGGGCTATCTGGACTCCCTCGCCCGCGCGACGGCGGAGGCCATCAAGGCCCTGTGACCGGGCCCGCGGCCCGGCACGCGCTCGCCGGGGCAACGGCGACGCCGGAGCACGGGCCCCTGGACCCGGCACGAGGCACCCGGCGTCCGGGCCCGGGCGCCGGTTCCGGCAGCACTCCGAAGCCGGCCCCGGGCGCCGGTTCCGGCAGCACTCCGAAGCCGGCCCCGGGCGCCGGGTCGGCACTCCGGGGCCCGGTCAGCTCCGGGCCGCGTCCGGGTGGTGGTGGATCCAGCCCTCCCAGGCGGACGTGATCATGTCCTGGACGTCACGCGTCGCCTTCCAGCCGAGTTCGGTGGCGATGCGGTCGGCGGAGGCGACGACGCGGGCGGGGTCGCCCGGGCGGCGCGGGGTCACCGCCGGGGGACGGTCGTAGCCGGTGACGGCGTTGATCGTGTCGATCATCTCGCGCACCGACACGCCCTCGCCGCGGCCGATGTTCAGCGTCAGGTGCAGGCCGGGGGAGGGGCCCAGGGCGCGGGCCGTGGCCACGTGCGCCTCCGCCAGGTCCACCACGTGGATGTAGTCGCGGATGCAGGTGCCGTCGGGCGTCGGGTAGTCGTCGCCGAAGATGCGCGGGGAGGCGTTCCGCGTGAGGCGGTCGAAGACCATGGGGACGAGGTTGTGGACGCCCGGGTCCGCCAGATCGGGGGCCGCCGCGCCCGCCACGTTGAAGTAGCGCAGCGCCGCCGTGGACAGTCCCGCCGCCCGGCCCGTGGCGCGGACCAGCCACTCGCCGGCCAGCTTGGTCTCGCCGTAGGGCGACAGGGGCGCGCAGGGCGTCTCCTCCGTGACCAGCTCCACGCCCGGCATGCCGTACACGGCGGCCGAGGAGGAGAACACGAACGAGGTGACCCCGGCCGCCGTGACCGCATCGAGCAGGACGCGCAGGCCCTCGATGTTCTCCCGGTAGTAGTGCAGCGGACGCTCCACCGACTCGCCCACCTGCTTCTTCGCCGCCAGGTGGACGACACCGGTGACGTCGTGCCCGGCCAGGGCGCGCGCCACCCGCTCGCCGTCGAGGGTGGAGCCCACCACCAGCGGGACGCCCTCCGGGACGCGGTCGGCCCGGCCGGTGGACAGGTCGTCGTACACCACCGCCCGCTCGCCCGCCGCGGTCATGGCGCGTACGACGTGCGCCCCGATGTAGCCGGCGCCGCCGGTGATCAGCCAGGTCATGTGCGGCCCTCCTCGTCCGTTGGCCCGTGGTGACGCGTTCGCCCCCGTGTGCGGGGACACCGGGGCGGCGGAAACCGGCATACCGGGTGTGCCGCCCGGGGCCGGCTCTCAGTGAAGCAGGCGCCGGAGCCTGCCGCGGACGACCGACGCGACGCCGCTCGGGCCGGTCGCCATCCGCAGGGCGAGGGCGCCGGAGTGCGTGGCGTACGGCTGTACGAGCAGCACTCCGTACAGCAGGCTCGGCACCGCGCGGCGCCGCAGCAGGCCGGTGCCCCGCCGGGCGTGCGCCGTGGTCTGCCGTGCCGTGCCGTCGGCGAGGCGCAGCGTGAGGCGCAGGTCCCAGGTGCCGGCGCCGAGCGCCGCGAGGTCGACGGCCGTCTCGGCCGGCCAGGTGCCGTCCGGGGCGGGCCTCAGCTCGACGGTGGCGCGCTGGGCGGTGCGCCCCGTCTCCCGGTGCCGCCACTCCACCTCCAGCACCCGGGGGCCGGCCTGCGCGACCCTGCCGTACAGGTCGTGCAGGCGCAGCCGCAGGCTGGAGCCGCGGGACCGGGGGCGCAGCTCCGCGTCCACGGCGAGGGGCAGCAGGTGCACCGGACGGGTCAGGAACGGCTCCAGGGTGACCTGGGGCAGGTCGTCCGACCAGATGGGCGTGCCGTCCGCGGCGCGCGCGTACGGCGGGCACAGCCGCGCCGGGCGGGCGGCGAACTCCCTCAGACGGGGCAGGTCGCGGGGCTCGGGCGACGCGAGCACGACACGGGCGATCAGGCGTCCGGGCGCGGCCGGTTCGCAGGCCCAGTCGGCCGCGTCGTACTCCGCGAGGTACTCCCGGGTGTGCGCCCACCACGCGCGCCGGTACTCCGCGTCGCGCAGCCCGAGCTCGCGCGCGTACATCCGCAGTTCGTGGCCGAGGAACTTGGCGCGTGCCGCCCGCGCGAGCTCCTTCTGTCCGGCGTCCAGCAGGATGTCGTGCGCCAGCCGGCCGGCCCGGGTGCGGGCCCGCCAGTTGTCGATGCCGCCGCGGTCCAGGGAGATCGACAGCTGCTCGGCGGACCGGCGTACGTGCCAGGTGTAGACGCGGTCGGGGACGAGGACCATGCGCGGGGCGGCGGCCAGTACGCGGGCGGTGAACACGAAGTCCTCGTAGGGGAAGCGCCCTTCGGGGAACCGGATGCCGTGCTCGCGCAGGAAGCCGGTGCGGTACAGCTTGTTGACGCACAGCGTGTCGCGCACCAGGCGCGGCCGCCGCGCGGGCTGCTCCAGCACGGACCTGCGCGCGTACAGGCGCTGCTGCCAGGGCACTTCGCGTCCCGAGGGCAGTTCGCGGCGCACGCACAGCCCGGCCGCGACCTGCGCGTCCTCCTCGGTGGCCGCCGTCAGCAGCGCGGCCGCCGCACCGGGCGGCAGGACGTCGTCGCTGTCGAGGAACATCACGTAGGGGGACGTCACCGCGTCGAGGCCGGTGTTGCGGGGACTGCCGCATCCGCCGCTGTTGGTGTCGCGCCGGACCACCCGCAGTCTGGGCTCGGTCGCCGCGAGGCGCGCGAGCAGCCCGGGGCTGCCGTCCGTGGAGCAGTCGTCGACGGCGACGACCTCGCCGACGGGCTCCTGCGCCAGCGCGGAGCGCACCGCGTCGGCGAGGTGGGCGGAGTCGTTGTAGCCGATGACGACCACGCTGACGTGTGGTGCCTGCTGGGATTGCGGGTGCATGGAGTCCACGGGCCGGAATCGTAGGTGCGGTCGTTAATCTCCCGTTAAGAGAGCCTTGGCTCCCTGTAGGTAAGACGGTGAGAATACGGGACGGGTTCCCCCGTACGGGGCAGCCGCAGGCGGACCGGCCGAGCGCCACGGACGGGTGAGAGAGGGCCACGGCCGTCGCCGGGAGCGTCACGCCCGACGGCCGCCGCCGTTCAGGCCCGCTCCTCCCCCGGCGCCGCAGCGTCGAGTACCGCGGCGTCGAGTGCCGCCCCGTCGAGCGCCGCGGTCAGCTCGTCGAGGCGGGCGCGCAGGGCGCGGATCTCCTCCGGGGTGAATCCGGTCGCCGACACGATGCGGCCGGGTACGGACTTCGCGCGCTCGCGCAGCGCGGCGCCCTCGCCGGTCAGCCGCACCTCCACCGACCGCTCGTCGCGCGCGCTGCGCTCCCGGCGCACCAGACCGGCCGCCTCCAGGCGCTTGAGCAGCGGGGACAGCGTGCCGGAGTCCAGGCGCAGGTGCTCGCCGAGCCTCTTCACCGGCGTCTCGCCGTGCTCCCACAGCACCAGCATCACGAGGTACTGGGGGTAGGTGAGCCCGAGCTCCTTGAGGAGTACGCGGTAGACGCCGTTGAAGGCGCGGGTCGCCGCGTGCAGGGAGAAGCAGATCTGGTGGTCGAGGCGCAGCCACTCGCCCTCGTCCGGTGCGGTCCGCGGAACCTGGTCTGTCATGCCTCCAGGGTAGCTCCGGACAGGCGATTAAATTGTGCACAACTTAATTGTGTGCTCTACTCGTGGTCGTGGGGCGGACCGGACGCACGAGCAGGGACCGGCCGCCCGGGCACCACTCTTCGAGAGGGATGGTTTTCCATGGACGCGCTCTACACCGCCGTCGCCACCGCCACCCATGGCCGCGAGGGCCGCGCCGTCACCCCCGACGGCAGGCTCGACCTCCAGCTCGCCGTCCCGGTGGAGATGGGCGGCAACGGTCAGGGCACCAACCCCGAGCAGCTGTTCGCCGCCGGCTACGCCGCGTGCTTCGCCAGTGCCCTCGGCCTGGTGGGCCGCCGGGCGCAGGTGGACCTCGGCCAGGCCGCGGTCACCGGGGAGGTCGGCATCGGCAAGCAGGGTGAGGGCTTCGCGCTCTCGGTCACCCTCCGCATCGAGCTTCCCGACTCCGTCGACGAGGCCACCGGACGCAAGCTGGTCGAGCAGGCCCACCAGGTCTGCCCGTACTCCAACGCCACCCGCGGCAACATCCCGGTCGAGCTCGTCGTCGAGTAGCCGGACGCGCGGCGGACCCGCCGCACCACACCGGCGGCCGGGGGTCGCCGGGGCGGCAGGCCGCCCCCTGGATCACCCCATCGAGTGACGCGGTCAGGGTTCTGGCGTGTCACCGGACCGGGTGACGCGGCTTTCCGGCGCATAGTGGCGGAGAGGCCGTGGCCGCTCCCTGTCGCGCAGGGAGCGGCCACGGCCGGGGGCGGCCGGCCGCCGCCGTTCGTCCCGTGCGCGACGCCCGCCACCCGCGTCGCCCGGGCCGCGCGACGGCCGGCCGCCCCGGTCCCGCTCCCGCCTCACGGCCGGGGGACGAGTGCGTCCGTGTCCTGCCCGGACGACTGGGCCGGCAGCTGCGCGGTGGTCCGGACGCCCGCCGGGGTGGGGACCGCGGCCGGCGCGGTGCGGGCCGTCTCCTCCGGCGTCCAGTCCTCCTGGCCGAGCAGCAGCGTCCGCACCACCCGCTCGGCCGCCCACCCGTCGTCGAACTCGCAGAACCGTGCCCGGAAGGCGGTCCGCAGCCGCGCCGACTCCGCGTCCCGCCAGCGGCCGGTCGTGAACAGCTCCGCCAGCTCCGGGTACGAGCGCGACACGTGCCCCGGTGGCTCGGCGGTGACGTCGAAGTAGACGCCCCGGCTGGCCGCGTAGGCGCCCCAGTCGTCGGCGTGGACGACGATGGGCCGGTCCAGGTTGGCGTAGTCGAACATCAGTGCCGAGTAGTCCGTGACCAGCACGTCCGAGGCCAGCATGAGGTCCTCGACGTGCGGCTCGTCGGTCGCGTCGACGACCAGCCCGCGCCGGTGCAGCTCCGCCAGGCCCAGCCCGCGCGCCGGGCCGGCCGCGAGCGCGGGGTGCAGCCGCACGACCAGGGTGTGGCCGCCGCCGAGGTCCGCCGCGAACCGGGCCAGGTCGATCCGCTCGGCGTGGCCGCCGCGCCGGTAGTCGCGGCGGGTCGGCGCGTACAGCACGACCGTGTGGTCCGCCGGGATGCCGAGCCGGGCCCGGACCGCGTCGCCGTCGCCCGGCCGTGCGCCGGCCAGGACGTCGTTGCGCGGGCTGCCACTGCGCACGGAGGTGAAGTCGCAGGGGTAGGCCCGCTCCCACACCAGTTCGGAGTGCCGGTTGGCGACCAGGCTGTAGTCCCAGCGGTCGGCCCGGCGCAGCATCTGCGGGACGTCGACGCCGAGCCGGGCGCCCGGCTTGCCGAGCAGATCGGCCGCCATGTACTTCAGCGGGGTGCCCTGGTGGGTGTGGATGTGGACGCTGCCCGGCCGCTTGGCCAGGGCGCCGGGCCAGTTGACGTTGTTGACGAAGTACATGGCCCGCGCGGTCACCTGCCGGTAGCGCAGGGAGCCCAGCCGGACGTACTCGACGTCCGGCGGCACCAGCCCCGCCCGGGCCGCCGCCTGCTCCGCCTCGACCGCCTCCCGAAGGTCGCGGACCACCCACACGCCGCGCAGGTGCGGGGCGATCTCGCGGGCCTTGCGGTGGACGGCGCCGGGGTCCCCGAGCATCCCGCGGTGGTGGAACGCCGAGTAGACGACGAGGTCGGGGTCCAGCGCCCGGCGCGCGTGCAGCGCGGCCCAGCCGTCCTTCATCCGCCCCGCGGCGGCTCGCCGGACCTGAAGCGTCCGGCGCCCGAGCTCCCGGCCGGCCCGTCCGGACTGCCGCCTGACCTGGTACGCCGCCCAGCCGCCCGCCAGCAGCCGCAGCTCGCCGTCCAGAGGGGCGCCGGCGGGCCGGTGCCTGCGGACCATCTCCGCCGTGCGGCGGTGGAACTCCGGCTTGTCCGACGGGGGCAGCCGGTCCGGTTTGGCGAGGATGTCCAGGCAGTGCGCGCCCATCTTGCGGTGCAGGTAGGGCCGCCACGTGTCGAGATCGGGACGGGAGTCCAGAAACGCGAAGACCCGCTCGTACTGGTCGTGGATGTCGAAGTGCCTGCGGCTGGTGGTGGACAGGATGTTGCCCTGGCGCCGCTGGCGGTAGTACAGGCAGATCCGGTCGAGGGTGGCGATCCGCTCGGCGCTGAGCATGACCGGGAAGGTCCAGGGCGTGTCCTCGTAGTAGCCCGGCGGGAAGGCGAAACCGTGCTTCTCCACGAAGTCCCGCCGGTAGACCTTGTTCCACACCACCATCAGCAGGTCGAGGATCTCGGGCCGCTCGGCGGCGGTGAAGGTGCCGTCGTCCTCCTCCGGCTCCCCGGCTCCGCCCGGACGGGGGGAGCGGCCGGCGGAGAGGACGTGGGCGAGCGCGTTGCGCCGGGTCCCGCCCCACCAGTAGGTGCGGGCGTAGTCGAAGACCAGCACGTCCGGGTCGGCGGTCTCCTCCAGGCGGTCGGCCATCGCGCGCAGCGCCCCCGGGGTGAGGGTGTCGTCGCTGTCGAGGAAGAACAGGTAGTCGCCGGTGGCGTGCGGCATGCCCGCGTTGCGCGCGCGGCCCAGGCCCACGTTCTCCGGCAGGTGCAGCGCGGTGACGCGCGGGTCGCGGGCCGCGTACGCGTCGAGGATCGCGCCGCAGCCGTCCGGGGAGCAGTCGTCCACGGCGATCACCTCGATGTCCCGGAACGACTGCTGCAGGACCGAGTCGAGGCATTCGCGCAGGAAGCCCTGCACCTTGAAGACGGGGACGACGATGCTGAAGCGGGGCACTCTTCGGTCAGCTCCTAACGAGGGTGGCGGGGGCGGGTGCCGGGACGCGCTCGGTGAGCGGGACCACGGGTGGGAGCGTCCGCGGTGGCCGGCCGAGGAACACCCGGCGCACGACGCGTTCCGCGGCCCGTCCGTCGTCGAACTGGCAGAACCGCTCCCGGAACCGGGCCCGCAGCGCGGCCGCCCCCGGCCCCGCGTACGTGCCGTCGCGAAAGACACGCGCCAGCTCCCCGGGCGTGCGCGCCACCGGGCCGGGCGGCGTCCGCATCAGGTCGAAGTAGACGCCGCGCGTCTCGCGGTAGACCTCCCAGTCGTCGGCGTACACGACGATCGGCCGGTCGAGGTGGGCGTAGTCGAACATGATCGACGAGTAGTCGGTGACCAGCGCGTCGGCGGCCAGGCAGACGTCCTCGGAGGAGGGGTGGGCGGTGACGTCGATGACGCGGCCGCTGCTCCGTCTGCCGCCCCGGTCGTAGAAGTAGTGCGCGCGCAGCAGGACGACGACGTCCTCGCCGGCCGCCTCGCAGAACGCCTCCAGGTCCAGGTCCGTCTCGAACCCGGTGCGGTAGTCCCGGTGCGTGGGCGCGTACAGGACCGCGGTCGCGCCCTCCGGGACGCCCAGTTCCCGGCGGACGCGGGCGACGTCGCCGGCGTCGGCCGTGTAGTAGACGTCGTTGCGGGGATAGCCGTACTCCAGGGCCTGGTAGGCGCCGGGGAAGGCCCGCTCCCACATCTGGGTGGAGTGCCGGTTGGAGGAGAGGTTGTAGTCCCAGCGGTCCACCCGGCGCAGCAGTCTGGTGAAGCTGCCGGTCGCGGCGGCGACCACCGGGTACGGCGACTGGTCGACGCCCATGGTCTTCAGCGGGGTGCCGTGCTGGGTCTGCAGGTGCACGCTGCCGGGACGCTTGACCACGGCGTCCGCGAAGTTGGCATTGTTCACCAGGTACTTGGCGCGGGCCAGCACCTTCCAGTACCGGCGGGTGCCGATCACCGCGTGGTCCACGCCCTCGGGCAGGGTGTGCGCGCGGCCCGGCTCGACCAGGAACACCGCGCGCAGGTGCGGGGCGAGTTCGCGGGCCGCGGCGTGCAGGGCGGCCGGGTTGCAGGCGTAGCCGCGGCCCCAGTAGGCGCAGTACACGACGAGGTGCTCGTCGAGCGGGCGATGCAGGTGCCACCGGTACAGCAGGCGCATACGCACCCCGTGCGTCCGCGGCAGGGCTCCGGCGGCCCGCGTGGCCGCCCGGTCGACGCCGCGCAGCGCGTGGAACAGCGTGTACGCCCCCGCCGCCAGCAGCCGCTGCCGGGCTCCCGCGCCGCCGCGGGGCATCCGGTGACCGGCCGGACGGTGGCGGCGGTGGAGGCGGCCCGCCCGGCGGAAGAAGGCCCGGCGCCGCCGCGCGGGCAGCAGTTCGGGGTGGGAGACGGTGGTCAGCACGGCGGCGAAGAGGTGGTCGAAGAGGGGTGCCAGCCGGTCGGTGGGCAGCCCCTGCTCCGCGGCCCGGGCGAGCACCCGCTCCGTCTGGTCGAGGAGGTCGAACTGGTGCTCGCCCGGGAGCCGGAGCCGACTGCCCTGCCGGCGCAGCAGGTGCCGTACGACGACCCGGCGCAGCACCGCGACGCGTTCGGCGGCGAGGGTGACCAGGCCGCCCCAGCCCAGGTCGGTGTGGTGTCCCTCGGGGAAGGCGAGGCCGTGGCCGGTGACGAACGAGCGCCGGTAGGCCGCGCTCCACGCCGGGAGGCGGACGCCCGTGAGGTCCGGGGCCTCGGCGGGGGAGAAGGCGCGCGTGGGCGCCCCCGCGAGCAGCGGTCGGGCCGGGTTGACCGGCTCGCCCTCCCACCAGGGCGTCCGCTCGTGCTCGAAGTACAGGACGTCGATCTCTGCGCCGTCGCTTCCGGTCCCGGTTCCGCGGTCGCCGTCGCTTCCGGTCCCGCGCTCGCCGTCGCCCTCGCGGCCGAGCTCGTCGAGGCGGGCGGCCAGCGCTGTCAGGGACCCCGGTGCCAGGGTGTCGTCACCGTCGAGGAACAGCAGGTACGCGCCGGTGGCCGCCCGCATCCCGGCGTTGCGTGCGGCGCCGAGCCCCGCGGACGGCGGTGAGTACACCGGGGCCACCCGGGAGTCCCGCGCGGCGTATCCGGTGGCGACGTCCGCTGCCGGGGCGCCGGGCGCGTCGCAGACCGGGATCAGCTCGAAGTCGCCGTAGGACTGCGCGAGGACGGAGTCCAGCGCCTGGGACAGCCGGCCCGCGACCCCATGGGACGGGACGACGATGCTGAAGCGGGGCATTCTGCTCTTTCCGTTGTGGTCCGGGGCCGGCTCCGGGCGCGGTGGGCGGCGGCCGTCCCGCGACCGCCGTGCGGCCGCCCTGGGGGCGCCGGTGGTCGGCCGCAGGGGGTGGGTCGCGGCCTGCTGGGGTGCGGACGGACCTCCGGAAGAGCAAACGGCGTTCGGTGGCATTGGGTGACGGTCTGGTGACGGAGAGGTTGCGACGCGGTGAGTGAGCGGTGCGTCTTCGCGTTCCGGGGGCACGGGAACGCCACCGTGCGCCGGGCCCTTCCCGCCGGACGCCCGGACCGCCCGCCGACCGCCCGCTGACCGTCCGCCGACCGCCCGGGCCGCCCGTCACCGGGCCCGGGCCGACCGCTGACCGCCCGGACCGCCCGCGCCGCCCGTCACCGCGCCCGGACCGCCCACCGACCGCGGCCGGCGTCCGCCCCACCGGCGGAGGAGCGAAGCGCGGCAGGCGCCGATGCCGGGCCCACGCGCGGGCACGGGCGGGTGCGCCGGGGCGAGGACACGGACCGCGGGCGGCACGCCCGGGCCGGTGCGGCACGCGCCCCGTACCGGCCCGGGCGCGCCGCCCGCGAGCGACGGTGGGACGAACGGTGTGTGCGCCGTCGTCGGTGCACCCGCGGCAGCCGGGGAAACGGCGGAGGGGCGGACCGCTGCCGGTCCGCCCCTCCGCCAACTCGCCCCGACGGGGGTCTACTTCACCGCACCCGCCATCACGCCGGACACGAACTGCCGCTGGAAGGCGAAGAACACCGCCAGCGGGATCACCATGGAGATGAACGCGCCCGGTGCCAGGACGTCGATGTTGTTGCCGAACTGGCGTACCTGGGTCTGCAGGGCCACCGTGATGGGCTGCGTGCCGGACTTGGTGAACACCAGCGCCACCAGCATGTCGTTCCACACCCACAGGAACTGGAAGATGCCCAGGCTGGCGATCGCGGGCCCGCCGAGCGGCATCACGACCCGGGCGAACAGGCGCAGTTCACCGGCGCCGTCCAGCCGGGCCGCCTCCAGCAGCTCCCGGGGGATCTCCGCGAAGAAGTTGCGCAGCAGGAACACCGCGAAGGGCAGGCCGAAGCCCGTGTGGAACAGCACCACCCCGAGCACGGTCCCGAACAGACCGACGGAGCCGAACAGTTCCGCGATCGGGATCAGCGCCACCTGCACCGGGACCACCAGCAGGCCGACCACGGCCAGGAACCACCAGTCGCGGCCCGGGAACTCCATCCACGCGAAGGCGTACCCGGCGAGCGAGCCGACCACGACCACCAGGACCGTCGTCGGGACGGTGATCAGGACGGTGTTCACCAGGGAGCCGGTGATGTCGCCGTTCTCCAGCAGTTTCTGGTAGCTGTCGAAGGTCAGCTGCGAGGGCTTGGTGAAGACCTGCCACCAGCCGCCCGAGCTCATGTCCTGGGGTGAGCGCAGCGACGCCAGCAGCAGGCCGATCGTCGGGACGAGCCAGAACAGGCCCACGAGGACGAGGAAGACCCGCGCCAGGCCGCCGCTGACGGCCCCCGCCAGCTTCGAGCCCAGCGACTCGCGCGCCTCCACGGCCCGGACGGGCGCCGTCTTCGTGGAACCGGCCGCCTGCACCGTCATCGCCGCACCTCCCGCCTGAGCCTGCGCATGTTGAACAGCATCACCGGGATCACCAGCAGCAGCAGGAACACCGCGATGGCGCTGGCGACGCCCGGCCGGCCCTCCGAGAAGCCCTTGCGGTACAGCTCCAGCGCCAGCACGTTGGCGTCGTCCTGGGAGGAGCCGGGGGCGATGATGAAGACCAGGTCGAAGATCTTGAGCACGTTGATCATCAGGGTGACGGCGACGACCGCGAGGACGGGTGCCAGCAGCGGCACCGTGACCCGCCGGAACACCTGCCACTCGTTGGCGCCGTCGACCCGGGCGGCCTCCAGCAGCTCCCGTGGCACTCCGGCGAGCCCCGCCGCGATCAGCACCATCGCGAAGCCGGCCCACATCCACACGTAGGCGCCGATGATGGCCGGGGTGACCAGCGACGGCCCCAGCCAGTCCACGCCGTTGTACGGCTCCTCGAAGTTGCTCGCCGGGAGCCGGAGCCGGGCGCCGTCGGCCTTCGCGGGCAGCGTGAACGTGCCGTCGGCGGCGGCCTTGACCGATGCCACGACCCGGCCGTCCCTGACCGCCTCGATCCGCATCCCGGCGTAGCCCAGCTCGGCCGGGTCGACCTCGCCGAGCCGGCCGACGCCCTTGCCGCGTGTGAAGTCCTGCCAGGTGGTGCCGGTGATCCTCCCCGGCTTCGGCTCGGGCGCGGCGGCCTTCCTGGCGCTGCCGGGCATCTTGTCGGGGGCGACACCGACGAGGGGCAGCGCGACCGACTGGCCCGTGTGCACGGTGCCGGTGGTGACGAAGCCGCCTCGGTCGGCCCGGAGGGGCGACCGGCGGCCCGGGTGCGCCTTGGGGAAGGCCGAGGACTCGGCGAAGGTGTCGTGCACCCCGACCCACACCGCGTTGGCGACGCCCTTGTCCGGGTCCTGGTCGTACACCAGGCGAAAGATGATGCCGGCCGCGAGCATCGAGATCGCCATCGGCATGAAGACCACCAGTTTGAACGCCGTGCCCCAGCGCACCCGTTCGGTGAGCACGGCGAAGATCAGGCCGAGCGCCGTGGCGACCGCCGGCGCGAACACCACCCAGATGATGTTGTTCTTCAGCGCGGTGCGGATGCCGTCATCGGTGAACAGGGCCCGGTAGTTGTCGAACCCGGCGAAGCCGTCACCGGAGTTGTCGTAGAAGCTGCGGACGATCGAGTACCCGATCGGGTAGACCACGAGCGCGCCGAGCAGGACCAGGGCGGGCAGCAGGAAGAGCGCCGCCACGGTCCTGCGGGTGCCGGTCACGCTCTTGCGCCGGCGGGGACCGGAGGGCGTCGCCGGGGTCTTGCCGACGCCCTCCGCGGTGGCCGACGTCATCGCCGGCTCCCCCGTTGTCCGTGGTGTCCGGTCATCGTGGCATCAGCCTCCGTACGCCGCGGCGGCGTCCTTCTCCAGCCGTGCCTGCGTGCCCGCGACGTCCGCCGGGTTCTTCAGGAAGTCCTGCAGTGCCTTCCACTCGCCCTTGCCGGGCGTACCGCCGAACGCCTGCGGGGCCTGGTCGGACATGTCGAAGCGGAAGTCGTCCCCCGACGCGATCAGGGCCTTGGCGATCCTGCGCTGCACGTCGTTGGGGTAGGCCGACTCCGGCACGTTCTTGTTCGGGGAGAGGTAACCGCCGAGCTTCGCCTGGATCGTGGCCGCGTCCGGCGAGGCCAGGAAGGTGACGAGGGCCTGCGCCGCCTTGGAGTCCTTCAGGACCACGGCCGCGTCGCCGCCGGAGACGACCGGCGCGGCGGAGCCGACGGCCGGGAACGGGAACACCTTCGCGTCCGTGCCCACCTTCGCCTTGGTCTCGCCGATGTTGACCTGCGCGAAGTCGCCCTCGTAGACCATGCCGGCCTTCGGCTGGTCACCGCCGGTGAAGGTCTGGGTGACGGAGACCGGGAACTCGGTCTGCAGCGCGCCGTTCGGCCCGCCGGCGAGGTAGTCCTTCTTGCCCCAGATCTGCGCCAGCGTGGTCAGCGCGTCCTTCACGGACGGATCGGTCCACTTGATCTTGTGCTGGGCCAGCTGGTCGTACTTCTCCGGGCCCGCTTGGGAGAGGTAGACGTTCTCGAACCAGTCGGTGAGGGTCCAGCCGTCGGCCCCGCCCACCGAGACCGGGGTGACCCCCGAGTCGTAGATCGTCTGCGCGGTGGACACCAGGTCCTTCCAGGTCTTGGGCTCACTCGCGCCGGCGTTCTCGAAGACCTGGGCGTTGTACCAGATCAGCGACTTGTTGGCGGCCTTGTAGTAGACGCCGTACGGCTTGCCGTCGACCTTGCCGATGTCCTGCCAGCCCTGGGAGTAGTTCTTCGCGAGCTGCGCCTGCGCCTCGGCGCCGAGGGGCTTGGCCCAGTTCTTCTCGACCGCCTGCCTGATGGCGCCCGGCTGCGGGAGCAGCGCCACGTCCGGCGGCTGACCGCCCGCGATCTTCGAGCCGAGGAAGTTGATGATCGGGTCCTGCGCGGGGACGAAGGTCACCTTGGCGCCGGTGCGCTTCTCGAACTCCGCGAGGACCTTCTTGAAGTTGGCCTGCTCGCCGCCGGTCCACACGGCGGCGACCTCCAGGCTCTGGCCGTTCAGCTTCGGCAGGGTGAGGGCGCTGCCGGAGTCCGTGCTCCCGCTGCTCTTCCCGCCGTTCGGCGTGTCGTCGTCGCTTCCGCCGCACGCGGTCAGAGAGAGCGCCAGCGCGCCCGCGGCGACCGCCGCGGCGGTCCGTGCGGCTCTGCGTGTGCGGATGGTGCTGCTCGTGCTGCGCATCACTGCCCCGTTCTTCGTTCCTCGTCGAACGACCGAGCGCCTTCCCGTGTGGATCTGGTCTACGCCCGGCTTCCGGACATCGGCAAGAGCGCCCACCGTGTCAAGTGGACGATCGTGACCACCTCGTGACGGTCTGTGGGACGCCCGTCAGAGCAAGGACGGGACCTTCGCCGCCGACACCTCGCGCGCGGCCCGCTCCAGCGCACTGGCCAGCAGGGCCAGATCCGTCGGCCCGTTGCCCAGCTCCCGCACGGAACGCCGGGCCGGCGGGTCTCCCATGCGGTGCCACTCCAGCGGGACGACCGTGGGACGCAGGGTCGCCGTCCGGGGGATGCGGCCCGTGACGCGGCCGCCCTGGAAGGGGGTCACCCGCCCGTCCGGGCCGGCGAGCCGGCCGCGGCCGGGCGCCGGCTCCCCGCCGCTGTCCCCGCCCCGCTCGAACGGGGAGGCGCCTCCGCGGACGCCGGCCGGAGCGTCCAGCGTGACGCGGAGCGTCGCCCGGCGCGCCGGTTCCGACTCCGCCGTGCGCCCTCCGGGACCGGTGGCCGCCACCAGGTGGACGCCGAGCCGCTCGCCCTCCCGGGCCACCGCCTCCAGCGCGCGTATCACGGACCCGGCCGCCGGCCGGCCCGGCGAGCCGAGCGCGGGGGAGACCAGGGCGTCCAGGTCGTCGACGACCACGACCAGCCGGGCCAGCGGAGGGGCCTCCTCGGTCCGCCGCGCAGCGGACGGATGCCGCAGCCGCAGCGTGGCGGTGGGCGGGCTCTCCAGGTCGCCCGCCGCGGAGCCGCCCGGGCTCCGGCCCGCGGGTGTGCGCTGGGCGACGATCCGGCCGGACACCTCCCGCCGCGTGTGCCACTCGGTGAAGTCCGTCCGCCCGAGCAGCTCGGCCCGCCGTTTCAGCTCGGCGCTCAGCGACTGGGCGAACTCCCGCATCCGGACCGGGTCGTTGGCGGTGAGGTGGGTATTCACGTGCGGCACGTCCGTGCAGACGCGCAGGCCGTCGCCGTGGGCTCCGCCCGTGCCCGCGTCGTCACGGCCGTCGATGAGGACGATGCCGAGGCGGTCGGGGCGTTCGGCGGCGGCCAGCGAGGCGACCACGGACCGCAGCAGCTCGGTACGACCGCTGCCCGCCGGGCCCTCGACCAGCAGGTGCGGGCCGTCGGCCACGAGGTCCGCGCAGACCGGGCCGCGTGGCCCGGCGCCCAGCACGGCCGTGGCCCGCCCGCCGAGCGCCGTCGTGTCGTCGGCCGCGTCCGCCCAGCGCGCCAGCAGGGACGCCGGGGTGGCGCGGGCCAGGCCCAGCTCGTCCAGCAGCCGGGCCGACTGCGGCAGCGGCGCCGACACCCGGGCCTGCCGGTTCCCGCCGGCCGTGTCCGTCCGCAGCGGCGCCATGGCCCGTGCGAACCGCTCGGCCCACGGCAGGGAGACGGCGTCGACGACGGCCACGGTGCCGGGGGCTATGGGGGAGGCGTGCCCGGGTCCGCTCGCGGGGGCGGCGGCGTGCGCCCGCGCGGCGGCAAGGCGGGGCGTGGCCCCTTCGGCCGCGGACGGCGCGTGGGCGGCCGCCGGGTGGCCCGGGCTCTCGTGGCGCGTGGCCCCGGAAGCCGGCGCGGAGGGGAGCCGGGCCCCGGGGGAGGCGGAGGCCGGGTGCTCCCCGGCGCGCGGGTCCGCCCCGGTGGAGGGGGCGTCCGGGCGCCGGGCGGTGCCGGGGTCGGGGCGGAGGCCGGCCGGCGGCCGCGCCGACGCGCCCTGCGGCGCGCGCGCGCCGGGCGCGGTGCCGGGACGCCGCGCCTCCGTCCCCGCGTGCGCGACCCGCATCAGCCGCAGCGCCGTGGCGACGTCGCCGCTGAGCAGGGCGACGGCACCGCAGGCGCGGAACACCGGCGAGGACGCGCACGCCGCCTCGTACGTCTCCGTCACCGGTGAGGCGGGGGAGGCCGGTGCCGTCTCGGTGAGGCACACGACGTGAATGCCGGCCCGGGGCCCCTCCTGGGCCAGCCGCACCACCGCGTCCCGCACGGCGGCGCCCCCGGGGTCGCCGTCCACGACGACCACGGTGTACGGCCCGGCGAAGCCCTGAGGGTCCGCGTCCGCGCCGGTGTCCCGCGCCCAGGAGGGCCGCCGGGACGGCTGTGCCGCCCCGCGGGCGGCGGGCGGCGCCCCGTACGGCGGCACGGCTCGACCCCCGGCCGGGGCGGCCTGGGCGGGGTGCGTCGGGCCGTGTCCGCTGTCCGCCGCTGGCGCCCCGGCCGACCCCGCGGCTGTCCCGGCGCCGGGCGCCGCCGGGTCCGGGTGGACCCCGGCCTGGGTGCCGTGCGCCGGGCCGTGTCCGCTCGCTGCCGTCGTCACGGTCGTCCCCGCGGCTGTCCCGGCGCCGGGCGCCGCCGGGTCCGGGAGGCCGTCCGGGGCGGCCGGCGCCGCCGGGCCCCGGGTGTCCGTCAGGTGGTCGTCCAGGCGCCGCAGGAGCTCGTCCGTGCGGGCCGCGGCCTGTTCGCCGTCGTAGGCGAGGAGGAGCCGGCAGTCCTGGCCGTGTCCGGGGCGCACATGGGGGAGCCAGCCGAGCCAGGACCAGTCGGTGGTGCGCTCCTGGAGGGAACGCGTGCGGTCCGAGGCGATCAGGACGATCTCGACGGTGTCGGGGGAGTGCAGCGCGGCCAGCTGGGCCACCACCGCGCGCGCCAGCCCGGACAGCCGGGCGCGCGGTCCGGCCAGACCGAGCGCGCCCACCTCCCGCAGACCGGCCGTCACCGGGACCGCGGGCAGCAGTCCGGAGCCGTCGAGGGCCGGCCGGTCGGCCGTGCCGAGCCGGACGGTGAGCGCCTCCGCGTGCCCGGGCCCGCGCTCCCACAGGCGCGGGCCGGGGCCCAGCGCCGTCAGCAGCAGCGCCGCCGGGTCCGGCCAGGTCTCCGGCAGGCGCGTCCCGGTGTACCGCGGGGAGACGGTGGGCGCGGGGGCGCCGTCCGCCGTCCCCTCGTAGGACTCCCGGGGGGCCGCCGCCTGCTCGTCACGGCCGCCGGCCAGCCGCCGCGCCCACGCGCCGAGCCCGCCGCGCCGGCGCAGGGACTGCGGTACGTCGGTGCCCCGCAGGGGCGTGCCCTTGCGGCCGCCCGAGTCCGCCCCGCTGCCCGCGTCCGCCCCGCCGTCCGTGCCCGCCGCGCCGCCCCGGCCCAGGGCCTCGTCGGCCGGGTGGGACCGCACGCCACCGGTGTCCCCGGCGGCGAAGGTCCCCGCGCCGTCCCAGGTCCCCGTGGTCCGGGTGGTGGGCCCGCCGGCTCCGCCCGCCCCCGGTGGGCGTCCGCCGTGGGTGTCCGCGCCGGCGTCCGGCGCGTACGTCCCCCCGCCGGCCGCCGCGTCGCGCGAACCGTGGCCGTCCTGGTGCCCGGCGCCGGGTGACCGGCCCTGCGCGGGCAGCACGGCGGGGCCGCCGGGCCGCTGTCCGGACGCGTCCGGTGCGCCCGCCGGGGGCATCCAGGCCGCCGGGCCGTGGCCGAACGTGGTGCGCTCCGCACCCGTGCCCGGGTCGGGAGCGGACGGTGCCGAGCCGGCCGCCGGCACGCCGCCGCCCGTCCCGCTGCCGGCCGCGCCCGGTCCGCGCTCGGCCGGCGAGGGGACCCGTACCTGGCCCTCCCCGTCCGGTGCCGTCGCCACCCGCGCCCCCGCACCGCCGGCCGGAGCCAGGCGCAGCGCCGACTCGCCGACGCGCAGCAGCGCGCCCGGGGCGAGGTGGACGGGGCGGGAGCCCACGCGCACGCCGTCCAGCTCGGTGCCGTTCGTGGAGTGGAGGTCGGCGACGGAGACGCGCCCGTCGGGAGCGACCGTGACCGCGCAGTGCACCCGGGAGACGTCCGGGTCGTCGAGCGGGACGTCGGCGTCGGCGGAGCGGCCGACGGTGATCTGCCCGCCGTGCAGCAGGTGGACGCCGCCCGCGTCAGGTCCGGCGACCACGTGCAGCTGGGTGGGGGCGTCGTCGAGCTCCGGGTGCGGCTCGGGCTCCGCGGGGGCGCCCAGGGACAGCACCGCGCCGTCGAGCAGCGGGGGCTCGCCGAGCGTGCAGCGCTGGGCGTCGAGCCGCTCCGCGCCCGCGTACAGGACCACCGGTCCCGCACCGGCCTCACGGCCGCGCTCGGCGCCACCCGCCTCACCGGAGACCGAGGCGGCGAGCGCCGAGGCCACCGCGGCCAGGGCCGTGCCCGCGGGTGCCGTCACCAGCACGTCGCAGGTCGCGGCGCGGCCCTGGGCCTCGGGGGGCGGGCCCAGCGGGTCTACGACGGTCAGCCGGATCTGCATCGCCGTCAGCGGTCCCTTCTGCGCGGGCGCCCGCGTACGGGGACGAAGCCGTCCCGCGGTCCCCCCACCGCGCACTTCCCCCACCGCCGCACGGGCACGTCGGCCAGTACTGGGGGGCATCCTCGCACCTGCCACCGACAGCGCGCCCGCCGCCCACCGGCAAGTGATCTTGATTGGTCGGCTCTGCCCGTAAAAATGGCTGACCAGTGCCCCCCGTGTGACTGCTTGAGATCGGTCACGTCCTCCTGTGGGCAACCGATCGACCCGAGCCGAGCGTCTTTCCGTCGAACATGTACGGCATCCCGTGCGTACGTCGCACCGGAGGGGACAGCGGTCGCCTCGAAGGCCCCGGCGCAGCGCGCGGCAGGACCGCCGGGTACGCACCGACGACAGCCCGGCACCGGGCACGGCGGCACTACAGTGGGTCGGAAACACGCCCGCCCCCGGCCTCGGCCCGGCGGGGAGGCCCACCCCGCCGGGCCCGGCGCGGGACCAGGCAAGCAAGCAGCAGGGAGCGCATGACGTGCGGCCGGTAGGGAGCAAGTACCTGCTCGAGGAGCCCCTCGGACGCGGCGCCACGGGCACCGTCTGGCGAGCCCGCATGGGGACGCCCCCCGGCGCGGAGCCCGCCGGAGCGCCTTGGGGCGGGGACACCGCGGGCGCCGCCGCCCCCGGCAGGGCCGGCGAGACCGTCGCCATCAAGGTCCTCAAGGAGGAGCTGGCGAACGACCCGGACGTCGTGATGCGGTTCCTGCGCGAGCGCTCCGTGCTGCTGCGGCTGACCCACCCGAACATCGTCCGGGTGCGCGACCTGGTGGTCGAGGGCGATCTGCTCGCCCTGGTCATGGACCTGGTCGACGGCCCCGACCTGCACCGCTACCTGCGCGAGAACGGCCCCGTCACGCCCGTCGCGGCCGCGCTGCTCACCGCCCAGATCGCCGACGCGCTCGCCGCGAGCCACGCCGACGGGGTGGTCCACCGCGACCTGAAGCCGGCCAACGTGCTGCTGCGGCAGAGCGGCGGGCAGATGCACCCGATGCTCACCGACTTCGGCATCGCCCGCCTCGCCGACTCGCCCGGACTCACCCGCACCCAGGAGTTCGTCGGCACCCCCGCCTACGTCGCGCCCGAGTCGGCCGAGGGCCGCCCGCAGACGTCCGCCGTCGACGTCTACGGCGCCGGCATCCTGCTGTACGAGCTGGTCACCGGCCGTCCGCCGTTCTCCGGGGGCTCGACCCTGGAGGTCCTGCACCAGCACCTGAGCGCCGAACCGCGCCGCCCCTCCACCGTCCCGGAGCCGCTGTGGACGGTCATGGAGCGCTGCCTGCGCAAGAACCCCGGGGAACGGCCCAGCGCCGAGAACCTCGCGCGCGGCCTGCGCGTCGTCGCCGAGGGCGTCGGCGTGCACGCGAACGCCGCGCAGATCGCCGCCGCCGAGGGCGTCGGCGCCCTGCTGGCACCCGACCCGGCCCCCGCGCCGGTGCCGGGCGCCTTCGCGCCGGACGCGCCCGGGGCCGCCGACCCGACGCAGGTGCTGCCGCAGGGCGCGGGGGCCTACGACCCGAACGCCGCGACCAGCGTCCTGCCGCACACCGGCGGCGTGCCGGGCGCCGCCGACCCGACGCGCATGATGCCGCCGGTGCAGCAGAACCAGCAGGACGGCGGGCCGCAGGGGCAGCAGCCGGAGCAGCCGCACCCGTGGCAGACCCAGCTGCGTGCCGCCCGCGACCGCAACGAGCAGACGCAGATCCAGTACCTCGACCCGAGCGAGGACCCGCTGCGCCGCCGCCCCCAGCGGCAGGTCTCCCGGCCGCAGCAGCAGCCTCCCCGCTCCGGGTACGGCCACCCGCAGCAGCAGCAGTACGCCCCGCAGCACCAGCGGCCGCCGCGGTACGCCACCCCCCAGCCACAGCCCACGCAGGCCCCGCAGCCCCAGCGGTACGCCCCGCCCGCCCCCGCCGAGCCGCGGCGCCCGGCACGCGAGCCGCGGCCGCCGCGTCAGCGCGGCGCCAACCCGATGAAGATCCCGGGCCTGGGCTGTCTGAAGGGGTGCCTGTTCACGATCGTCGTCCTGTTCGTCGCCGGCTGGCTGATCTGGGAGCTGAGCCCGCTGCAGGACTGGATCGGGACCGGCCGGACCTTCTGGGGACAGCTGAGCGACTGGTTCGGCCAGGTGACCGACTGGATCGGGAACCTGAGCGGCGGCTCGGGCGGCGGGTCCACCGGCGGCTCGACCGGCAGCTGAGGCGCGCGGCCGGCAGTGACCCGCGCGGTCGGCGACTGACGCCCGCGCGGCTGCCGACCGCACCTGAGGGCGAACCGTGCCCGCACCGGGTGCGCCGGGGCGCGGGACCGCGCCCTGAGGCCCCGTCTCCGGCCTGCCCCAGCGGCTGCCGCCCTACGCGGCGGCCCCGCCGCACCCGGGCGGGGCCTCCCGACGTGCGGGGCGCGTTTCCCGCCCGAGGAGTCCCGTTCCGCCGACCGCAGGCCGCGGACCCTCGCAGGTTCAGCGACATGTCGACATCTGAGGGGTGATTTCCGTTCCCGTGGTCAAGGTTGACTCGCCGGACGCGTAGTTTTGTCGGCAACACGCGTCTGTAGGAGCAGCCTTGGCACGGAAGATCGGCAGCCGGTACACCGCCCATCAGATCCTGGGGCGGGGCAGCGCCGGCACGGTGTGGCTGGGTGAGGGTCCGGACGGGCCCGTCGCCATCAAGCTGCTGCGCGAGGACCTCTCGTCCGACCAGGAGCTGGTGGGCCGCTTCGTGCAGGAGCGGACCGCCCTGCTCGGTCTGGAGCACCCGAACGTCGTCTCTGTGCGCGACCTGGTGGTCGACGGCAACGACCTGGCGCTCGTCATGGACCTGGTGCGCGGCACGGACCTGCGCACACGCCTGGAGCGGGAGCGGCGGCTCGCGCCCGAGGCGGCGGTGGCCGTCGTCGCGGACGTCGCGGACGGCCTGGCGGCGGCACACGCCGCGGGGGTCGTGCACCGGGACGTGAAGCCGGAGAACGTGCTGCTGGACATGCAGGGCCCGCTGGGCCCCGGCGGCGCCCACCCGGCCCTGCTGACGGACTTCGGCGTGGCCAAGCTCATCGACACACCGAAGCGGACCCGCGCCACGAAGATCATCGGCACACCGGACTACCTGGCGCCGGAGATCGTGGAGGGGCTGCCGCCGCGGGCGGCCGTCGACATCTACGCCCTGGCCACGGTGCTGTACGAGCTGCTGGCGGGCTTCACGCCGTTCGGCGGCGGACACCCCGGCGCGGTGCTCCGCCGGCACGTCACGGAGACGGTGGTGCCGCTGCCCGGCATCCCGGAGGAGCTGTGGCAGCTGCTCGTGCAGTGCCTGGCGAAGGCGCCGGCGTCGCGACTGCGGGCGTCGGAGCTGGCGGCCCGGCTCAGGGAACTGCTGCCGATGCTCGCCGGCATCCCGCCGCTGGACGTCGACGAGCCGGACGCGGACCTGGAGCCGCAGGAGGAGACGCCCGCCGCGGCACCGGCCGGGGAGCGGGCGCTGCGGCGGGGCGCGGTGCCGCTGGTTCCGGGAGCGAAGCCCGACTCCAACCGGGACACCCACACGTCGATGCGGGTGCCGGGCCCGGACGAGCTGGCGGGCGGCGCGCACGGCACGGCGCGCGCCCCGCGTGCGGCGGGTGCGGCCCGGCCCGGCTCGGCCCGCCACCGGGCGGCGGCCCGGCGGCGCCGGATCACGCTGGCCGTGGCGGGCGCGGTGGTGGCGGCGGCCGTCGGCGTGGGCGCGTGGCTGGCGACGTCGGACGACGGCCCGGGGGGCACGCCGGACACCGAGCGCTCGGCGCCCGCGTCGCCGTGACCCGCCCCACCGACCCACCCGCTCCGCGCGGCTGAGACACGCCCGGCCGGGCTCCTCCCCAGCGCCGCCCGGCCCCCGGCCGTACCCGCCCGGCCGAGATCCGCCGTGGTGGCGGCCGAGGTGCGCGGTGACGGCGGGTGGGGTCCGCGGCGGCGGAGGGCGAGATGCGCGGCGGTGGGGACCGAGGTGCGCGGTGACAGTGGGACAGGTATGCGGTCACTGCGGGCAACGCGCACGGTGACTGCGGGCGACCGCCCGGTCACCTTCCGAGTCGCCGTGCTGGTGGGGGCCGTCTCGGGGGTGGGAGCCGTCGCCCGGCGCTGAGCGCTTGGCGGAGCCGTTACGCTGGATGCGTGGCAGTCGTCGATGTATCCGAAGAGCTCAAGTCCCTCTCCTCGACCATGGAGTCGATCGAGGCCGTTCTGGACCTCGACAAGCTGAGGGCAGACATCGCCGTGCTCGAGGAGCAGGCGGCCGCGCCGTCCCTGTGGGACAACCCGGACGAGGCGCAGAAGATCACCAGCCGGCTCTCCCACCTCCAGGCGGAGGTCAGGAAGGCCGAGTCCCTGCGCGGCAGGATCGACGACCTCGAGGTGCTCTTCGAGCTCGCCGAGGCCGAGGACGACCCGGACGCCCGCGCGGAGGCCGAGTCCGAGCTCACCGCCGTGCGCAAGGCGCTCGACGAGATGGAGGTGCGCACCCTCCTCTCCGGCGAGTACGACGCCCGCGAGGCACTGGTGAACATCCGCGCCGAGGCCGGTGGCGTCGACGCCGCCGACTTCGCCGAGCGGCTCCAGCGCATGTACCTGCGGTGGGCCGAGCAGCACGGCTACAAGACCGAGATCTACGAGACCTCCTACGCGGAGGAGGCCGGCATCAAGTCGACCACCTTCGCCGTGCAGGTCCCGTACGCCTACGGCACCCTCTCCGTCGAGCAGGGCACCCACCGGCTCGTGCGCATCTCCCCCTTCGACAACCAGGGGCGGCGCCAGACGTCCTTCGCCGGCGTCGAGGTCCTGCCGGTCGTCGAGCAGTCCGACCACGTCGAGATCGACGAGTCCGACCTGCGCATCGACGTCTACCGGTCCTCCGGTCCCGGTGGCCAGGGCGTCAACACGACCGACTCGGCGGTGCGCATCACGCACCTGCCGACCGGCATCGTCGTCTCCTGCCAGAACGAGCGCTCGCAGATCCAGAACAAGGCGACCGCCATGAACGTGCTCCAGGCGAAGCTGCTGGAGCGGCGCCGCCAGGAGGAGCAGGCGAAGATGAACGCGCTCAAGGGCGACGGCGGCAACTCGTGGGGCAACCAGATGCGTTCCTACGTCCTGCACCCGTACCAGATGGTCAAGGACCTGCGGACGGAGTGCGAGGTGGGCAACCCCGAGGCCGTGTTCAACGGCGAGATCGACGGCTTCCTCGAAGCCGGCATTCGCTGGCGCAAGCAGCAGGAGCAGCAGGCCAAGTAAGTTTGTCGACATGGCAACTGCCGCCGTTGAGGCGGCAGTTGCCATTTTCGTGGCCGGATGTCCGGGATTTGCATCACACTCACACCGCTCTCCCTCCGGCAAAGATCACTTACCGGGACATCACGTGCGCAACGCCCTTGACGCTGCTTTGAAAAATGGGAAAGGTGAGCCGCGGCATGCGTAACGCAGGGGCGCATGTGAACCGGGGGGCTCCATCGTTCAGTTACCCCCGTTGATCACGGCCCCGGGCGCGGCCTCATCGACGATCAGCTACTGGGGGTAGCACACACATGACGAAGAAGACGCGGATCCGCGTCGCGCGCATAGCCGCGGGCGCCGTGATCGCCGCGGGCGCCTCACTGACCGCTGCGGGCGCCGCCTCCGCACTGGAGATCAACCTGACGGCCGGCGTCGGCGTCGCCACGGGCGGTGACCCCGACCCCTGCGACATCTCGGTCGACCCCGATTGCGAGCCGACCACTCCGACCCCGCCGAGCACCCCGCCGAGCACTCCGAGTCAGCCCAGCACCCCGCCGAGCACTCCGAGTCAGCCCAGCACCCCGCCGAGCACTCCGACTCAGCCCAGCACCCCGCCGAGCACTCCCGGTCAGCCCAGCACCCCGGGCCAGCCCAGCACCCCGGGCAACCACGGCGGCGGCAACGGCGGTGGCTCCAACGGCGGCGGCACCGACGTGAACGGCGGCAACGACAACTCCGCCCAGGAGGCCGGCACCTCGGCCCTCACCGACACCGGCGCGGACACGTCCAACCCCTCGGCTCAGGGCAACGGCGAGGAGCTCGCCGAGACCGGTGCCGGTCAGACCGCGTTCCTGCTGGTCGGCGCCGCCACGATGATCGCCGGCGGTATCGGCTTCCGCGTCCTGCCCCGCATGATGGGCGGCCGCGGCGGCGCCGCCGCCTGACGGTAGTGGCAGGCTCCACGGAGCGTGCGCACGCCTGACACGTGAAGGGCCCGGAGCATCGTGCTCCGGGCCCTTCACGCTGCCGTCGGACGTCCGCGTCGTGCGTGCTAGACCGTCTGGTGCGCCAGCAGCGCCACCGCCGCGATCAGCACCACCAGCAGCGCGATCAGCGTCATCGGGTTCAGGCTTCCGAAGAAGTTCTCCTGCTGCAGCCGCTCGCGGTTCGCACGGCACACGGGGCACCGGCCTTCGCTCACGGGCGCCGCGCAGCTCGCGCACACCAGCCGGTCGTACGTCATGCGCTCGCCCTCCTTGCACCGGTTCCACCTACACAACGCTCGGGGACGCGCGAACGTTCCCTTCTCCACTCTGCCAGGTTCCCGGGAATTCAGCGCGGGGTCCCGGGGGACGGACTGTGTTACCCGCGTCGCCCGGTACAAAAACGCACAACCACCGCGCAAACCCACCGGCGCCTGCGCTCGCACACCGGGTTCGCGTATGGTCACGCTCATCTACCCCCGGCGACCCGTGGTGCATCCGTGATCCGATTCGACAACGTCTCCAAGGTCTACCCCAAGCAGACCCGCCCCGCGCTCAGGGATGTCTCCCTGGAGGTGGAGAAGGGCGAGTTCGTGTTCCTCGTGGGGTCCTCCGGCTCCGGAAAGTCCACCTTCCTGCGGCTGGTCCTCCGCGAGGAGCGGTGCAGCCACGGCCAGGTGCACGTCCTGGGCAAGGACCTCGCACGCCTCTCCAACTGGAAGGTGCCGCAGATGCGCCGCCAGTTGGGGACGGTCTTCCAGGACTTCCGTCTCCTGCCGAACAAGACGGTCGGCGAGAACGTCGCCTTCGCCCAGGAGGTCATCGGCAAGTCGCGCGGCGAGATCCGCAAGTCCGTGCCGCAGGTGCTCGACCTGGTCGGGCTGGGCGGCAAGGAGGACCGGAGGCCGGGCGAGCTGTCCGGCGGTGAGCAGCAGCGCGTGGCCATCGCGCGGGCCTTCGTCAACCGGCCCAAGCTGCTCATCGCCGACGAGCCCACCGGCAACCTCGACCCGCAGACCTCCGTCGGCATCATGAAGCTGCTCGACCGCATCAACCGGACGGGCACCACCGTGGTGATGGCGACCCACGACCAGAACATCGTGGACCAGATGCGCAAGCGCGTCATCGAGCTGGAGAAGGGCCGCCTCGTCCGCGACCAGGCGCGCGGCGTCTACGGCTACCAGCACTGACAGTTCACGTCGGAAAGGCTTGACCAGACGCCATGCGCGCCCAGTTCGTCCTGTCGGAGATCGGTGTCGGTCTCCGCCGCAACCTGACGATGACGTTCGCCGTCGTCGTCTCCGTCGCCCTGTCCCTGGCCCTGTTCGGCGGTTCGCTCCTCATGAGCGACCAGGTCAACACGATGAAGGGCTACTGGTACGACAAGGTCAACGTCTCGATCTACCTCTGCAACAAGAGCGACGCCGAGAACGACCCCAACTGCGCCAAGGGCGCGGTCACCGAGGACCAGAAGAAGGTGATCCTCGCCGACCTGAAGAAGATGCCGGTCGTCGACAAGGTCGCCCACGAGTCGCAGGACGAGGCGTACAAGCACTACAAGGAGCAGTTCGGCGACTCCCCGCTGGCCAGCTCCATCACGCCGGACCAGATGCAGGAGTCCTACCGGATCAAGCTGAAGAAGCCGGAGCAGTACCAGGTCATCGCGAGCGCCTTCAACGGGCGCGACGGCGTGCAGAAGGTGCAGGACCAGAAGGGCATCCTGGACAACCTCTTCGGGCTGCTCAACGGCATGAACTGGGCCGCGCGCGCGATCATGGCGCTGATGCTCGTGGTGGCGCTGATGCTGATCGTCAACACGGTGCGCGTCTCGGCGTTCAGCCGTCGGCGGGAGACCGGGATCATGCGCCTGGTGGGCGCCTCGGGCTTCTACATCCAGGCCCCGTTCATCATGGAGGCCGCGGTCGCCGGACTCATCGGCGGCACGGTGGCGTGCGGCTTCCTGGTGGTCGCGCGGTACTTCATCATCGACCACGGCCTGGCCCTGTCGCAGAAGCTCAACCTCATCAACTTCATCGGCTGGGACGCCGTGCTGGCGAAGCTGCCGCTCATCCTCGCGACGAGCCTGGTGATGCCCGCGTTGGCCGCGTTCTTCGCGCTGCGCAAGTATCTGAAGGTGTGACGAATGCCGCGAGGGCCGGACGGTGAACGAGCCGTTCGGCCCTCGCGCGTTGTCCTACACTCACCGGCATGTCAGGTCGTGACCTGTTCTGCCAGCCCCGCCGCTTCGGCCGCGGGGCCGCCCTGACATTGGTGTTCGCGAGCGTGCTCGTGGCCGGTGCGGCGACGGGCTCCCTGCCCGGCTCGGACCGCAAGTCCGCGGCGCAGTCGGCCGGTTCGCCCGCCGGCGACCGGCACGCCGAAGTGGCCCGGGCGGCCGCCGAGGCGATGGCCGACGGCAAGTCCCCCATGGAGGCCGCCGAACGGGCCGTCAGCCGCAGCGGGGACCGCTGGGGCGCCGTCTACTCCCCGGGCGAGTACGAGGAGTTCGAGGAGGCGCTCGACGGCCGGTACACCGGCGTCGGACTGTGGGCGCGGCGCGAGCGGGACGGCCGGATCGAGGTGACCCGGGTGCGGACCGGTTCCCCGGCGGCCGCCGCCGGGGTCCGCGAGGGGGACCGGCTGCTGCGCGTCGACGGCCGGAAGGTGGACGGGCTGCCCGTCACCGAGGTCGTCTCCTTGCTGCGCGGCGACGCCGACGACGCGCCCGCCGGCACGGCCGTCACCCTCGGACTGCGGCGCGGGGCCCACCAGTGGAGCCGGACGCTGCGCCGGGCCAGCCTCTCCACCGAGTCGGTCACCGTGCGGCGGCTCGCCGACGGCGTCACGGTGATACGGATCGCCGCCTTCACCAAGGGCGCCGGCGGCAAGGTGAGCGCCGCCCTGCGCGGGACGCCCACCGGCGCCGGGGTCATCCTCGACCTGCGCGGCAACTCCGGCGGCCTGGTCACCGAGGCCGTCACCGCCGCCTCCGCGTTCCTCGACGGGGGCCTCGTCGCCACCTACGACGTCGACGGTGAGCAGCGCGCCCTGCACGCCGCCCCCGGCGGCGACACCCGCCGGCCCCTGGTCGCCCTTGTCGACGGGGGCACGATGAGCGCGGCCGAACTGCTCACCGGCGCCCTCCAGGACCGGGGCCGCGCGGTCGTCGTGGGCTCGCGCACCTTCGGCAAGGGCTCGGTGCAGATGCCGACCCGGCTCCCCGACGGCTCCGTCGCCGAACTGACCGTCGGGCACTACCGCACCCCGTGCGGCCGCGCCGTCGACGGCCGGGGCATCACCCCCGACCTGGACGCCGGTCAGGACGCGGTGGGGCGGGCGGAGACCGTCCTGAGCGGTCTGGGCGATCCGTCCTGAGCCGTCCGTCCCGTCCGTCCCGTCCGTCCCGTCCGTGCGAGACGTACGGGACCGCCCGCCCCGCCGTCGCGCCGGGGCGTCCGCCGAGGTGAAGCAGGTCCCACGTGGCGATCACCGCCGCGTGAGCGGGTAGAAAGAGGAGCGCCCGGCCCTCCGGGTCACCCGGACCGCCGGCAGCGACCGGCACAAGACATGCGAGGAATCCGATGATCTTCATTACCGCGAAGTTCCGTGTGCGGCCCGAGCACGCGGACGCCTGGCCCGAGATCACCCGGGAGTTCACCCAGGCGACCCGCAGTGAGCCGGGGTGCCTGTGGTTCGAGTGGGCCCGCAGTGTCGAGGACCCGACCGAGTACCTGCTGACCGAGGCGTTCCGCGACGACGAGGCCGGCGCGGCGCACGTCCGGTCCGAGCACTTCAGGACCGCCTGCCAGACCCTCCCGCGCTACCTGGCTGAGACCCCCCGCATCGTGAACGTCACCGTCCCCCAGGACGACTGGTCCCGCCTCGGGGAGATGGAAGTACCGCAGGAGGGGTGACGCCGGGCGGCGCGCCCGGCGATCCATCAATCGACTGGCCCGCAACCCCCTCCGTAGTGCGAAAATGGGCGGCACTATGGCTAAGGAAAAAGGGCGCAAGCTGATCGCGCAGAACAAGAAGGCGCGGCACGACTACCACATCCTCGACACCTATGAGGCCGGCATGGTCCTCACCGGCACCGAGGTGAAGTCGCTGCGCCAGGGCCGTGCGTCGCTGGTCGACGGCTTCGTCCAGCTCGACGGCCACGAGGCGTGGCTGTACAACGTGCACGTGCCCGAGTACAGCCAGGGCACGTGGACCAACCACAGCGCCCGCCGCAAGCGGAAGCTCCTGCTGCACCGCGAGGAGATCGAGAAGCTGGAGTCCAAGTCCCAGGAGACGGGTCACACGATCGTGCCCCTCGCCCTGTACTTCAAGGACGGCCGGGCCAAGGTCGAGATCGCGCTGGCCAGGGGCAAGAAGGAGTACGACAAGCGGCAGACGCTGCGCGAGAAGCAGGACCGGCGCGAGGCCGACCGCGCGGTGTCGGCGGTCCGGCGCCGGCAGCGGGCCTGAGGCCCGGCTCCGGGACTTCCCCCCGGCGGGTCCGCGGCCGGGCGGGAATGTCCCGGCGCCCGGCCCCGTTGTACGAGGTGCCACGGTCCGCGGCCCCTCGGGGGACGGCGGCCGGGGCGCCCGCCGGAATACGCTGGCACCGACATGTGTTGGTCACGTACGATGGCATCGCACCGCACAGCCGGTGCGGCAGTCCCTCCTTGCGAGGGGCGCGGTTTGAAAAATCAACATGGGGATGATCGGTTTCGACAGCGGTTGTCGAAGCAGGGGAAGCGTGTCGAGGAAGCGGCCATGATCTCGTAAACCACAGGCCGAAAAAAATAATCGCCAACACCAAGCGCGATTCCTCCCAGGCCTTCGCCCTCGCTGCCTGATCTCAGGTAGCAGAGCGAGCCTCCTAATGGGAGTGTCAGCCCGGGGCTGTTCCCGACCCGGATCCTGGCATCAGCTAGGGAACTAAACCTTGATCCCGGTCACGGGGTGAAGAGGGAAACCAAACAGTGACTGAGCCCGTCGGAGACTTGTCCGCGTGATCTCCGGGGCCGAGAAAAGCGAAGCGGACTGCACACGGAGAAGCCCTGGTTCCGCACCGTTGGACGCGGGTTCGATTCCCGCCATCTCCACGATCGGGAGGCCGCCGAGCCTCCCACCCATGTGGGCGAAGGCCCCGCCGCTCCCGAGCGGCGGGGCCTTCGTCGTGCGCCTGGGAGTGCCCCAGCCGCGGTCCGGCGACCGGGGGCGCCTGAGGGCGGTACCGTGAGGACGGACATGGCGCCCTGCATGCCTTCGTGCCGCCTCGGAGGATCGATGACGACAGCTGCCTCACACACACCAGGGGTCCCGCCCATGCCGGACCGGAATCCCAAGGCCCTGCGGGCGGCCATCGCGCAGCACGCCCCTCAACTGCTGCCCGACTTCGACGCGCACTGGAAGCGGTACGTGGCGGATGCTTACGACGTCACCACCGTGCCCGCCTTCATGGCTCGCTGGTGGGGTGAGTACGCCATCGCCCGCGATCCGGAACTCGACGCGCACGTCACCGATCTCGAACACCGAGCCGCTTACGAGTGCGCCGATGCTGCCGAGGCCAGAGCCCTACTGGAGGAAGCCTCCAACATCCGGCACCTCGCGGCCCGCACGGAGCCGGGCCAGTGACAGACGACGGGCTCATGGGTCCGCGGAGCGGGTGCAGGCCGGCCGTGCGGTGATCCGCCGGTTGGTCCGGTGGGTGTCTCGGGGGCCTGGGCACAGGAGGAGGGCCTCCACTTGTGGGGCCCCACCCCATATCGGCGGGACGTTGAGGCTTCTACCTTCCGCGGACATGACACACACCAGAGCCGCACGTCACCTCACCGTCCTGGCGACCCTGCTGGTCGCCCTGCTCGCCGCCCTGCTCGCGCCCGGCAGGGCCACGGCGGCCGTCTCCCTGCAGGAGGTCACCGGGTTCGGGACGAACCCCGGCGCCCTGCGCATGTTCCGGTACGTCCCACCCGGCCTGTCCGCCGGGCGGCCCGTCGTCGTCGCGCTGCACGGGTGCACGCAGGACGCCGCCGGCTACGGCAACAACAGCGGATGGACCCAGCTCGCCGACCGCTGGGGGTTCTCCGTCGTGCTGCCGCAGCAGCAGTCCGCCAACAACCTCTCCAACTGCTTCGACTGGTTCCAGGCCGGCGACATCGAGCGCGGCCAGGGCGAGGCCGCGTCCATCGCGCAGATGGTCGACCGGCAGCTCGCCGACGTCTCGGGCGACGCCCGGCGCGTGTACGTCACCGGACTGTCCGCGGGCGGCGCCATGACCTCCGTCATGATGGCGGCGTACCCGGAGAAGTTCGCCGCGGGCGGGATCGCGGCCGGGTTGCCGTACGGCTGCGCGCAGGCCGCCGGGTCGCCGTACGTCTGCATGTACGTCGGCGCCACCCAGACCGCGAAGCAGTGGGGCGACCGGGTGCGGGCCGCCCGGCCCGGCTACACCGGTCCCTGGCCGACGCTGACCGTCTTCCAGGGCACGGCCGACTACACCGTCAAGCCCGTCAACATGACCGACCTGATGAGGCAGTGGACCGACGTCCAGGGCGCCGACCAGACGGCCGACGTCAGCGACACGGTCGCCGGATACCCCCACCAGGTCTTCCGGGGCCCGGGCGGCAACGCCGTCGTCGAGACGTACAGCATCACCGGCATGGGACACGGGCAGCCCGTCGACCCCGGCACCGGGAGCGCGCAGTGCGGGACCGCCGCGTCCTACTTCCTCGACGTGAACCTGTGTGCCGCGTACCGGCTGGGCCAGGCCTGGGGCCTGGGATGACACCGGCCGCCTGACCGGCGGTTCACGGCGCGGGAGTGCTCAGCTCGAACCAGACGGTCTTGCCGATCCCGGCGGCCCGCGGCTCGGCACCCCACTCCCGCGCCAGCGCCGCCACCAGGGCCAGGCCCCGGCCGGACTCGTCGTCGGGTGCGGCCTCTCGGCGCGCGGGCAGCGTGTCGCCCGCGTCCGTCACCGAGACGCGGAGGCGGTTCGCCTCCAGGACGCAGCGGGCCCGGATCTCGCGGCCCGGGGGGACCTTGGCGTGGCGGTAGGCGTTCGTCATCAGCTCGCTCAGCAGGAGGACGGCGGTCTCCGTCACCTCGTCCGGGAGCTTCCAGGACGTGGCCTGCTCACGCAGGAGCGTGCGGGCCCGGCCGACGCTGCGGGCGTGACGCGGCAGGCGCCACTCGATGTCCTGGGGGAGGGCGGCGGGGGAGGGGCGGGAGTCGGGGCCCGGGGGCGGGGTCGGCATGCGCGGCTTGGTTCCCTTGCGTGTGATTCTCCGTCGTGTGCGGTGATCAGGCTGCTGTCCGCCGCCTAACCTCACGAGTGGCGGAACGGGTACGCGGCGTGCTTGTACACGGCGTGGCAGCGGGAGGCGGGTGGGGCGCGTGGCTTCGGGGGAGTCCCAGCAGGCCCAGCAGAACTGGCGGTACTGCGGCGGGCAGATCAAGCTGTGGCGCGAGGAGGCGGGCATCAGCCGGCAGGCCCTCGCCGACGAGGCGGGGTACGACTACGAGTACGTGAAGTCGATGGAGTGCGGAAGGCGCCGGCCGACACTGCGGCTGTTACAGGTCGCGGACCAGATGTGCGGGGCGCGAGGGAAACTGGCGGCGGCCCACGAGTTCCTCAAGCCGGAGCCGTTTCCGGCACGGTCACAGGAGTACATGGCGCTGGAGGCGGACGCAATCGCCGTGCACGACTACTCACTGACGCTGGTCCCCGGGCTGCTGCAGACGAGGGAATACGCGCACGCACTGATCGGCGAAAGCTGTCCGCCGCTGGACGACGAGACAGTTGAGGAGCGTGTCAGAGCGCGGCTGGTCAGGCAGGAGGCGCTGACCCGCCGTAGCAAGACCGTCTACGGCTTCGTCCTCCACGAAGCAGCGCTGCGCACGGAGGTAGGCGGACGGGAGGTCATGAGGCGGCAACTGCTTCACCTGTCGGAGAGAGGTGAGCTGCGGAACGTGGCCGTCCAAGTGCTGCCCTTCGGCAAGTGCAATGGCGTGGCGTTGAACGGCTCCTTCATCCTGCTTGAGAACGCGGAGCGCGAGCGCTTTGCTTACGTCGAAGGCCCCGAGACCAGTGTGCTGCATGCTGACGTCGCGCGGGTCAGCGATCTGGCACAGGTGCATGGCATGATCCGCATGCAGGCTCTTGGAGTTGAGGAATCGGCGGCGTTCATCAGGAAGGTGGCACAGTCGTTATGAGCGAAACGCTGGCGTGGTTCAAGTCCAGCTACAGCGACTCCCAAGGCGGCGCGTGCCTCGAAGTCGCCTACGCGTGGGGTGAGTCGTGCCGCAACGATTCCTCTGGCGGCGCGCACCCCGAAGCCGCCGCCACGCCCCGCGCCGTCCACGTCCGTGACTCGAAGCTCGGAACTCGCGGCCCCCGCTTCGCCGTGCCCGCGGGCGCCTGGGCCGCCTTCCTCGCGTACGCGGCCCCCGGAGCCTGAGCCCCGGGCTCCGAGCCGCGAGACCCGAGCGCCTTTTCCAAGGAACGGGCGGAAATACCCCACCCACCCTCCCGCCCTCCGGCGCCCCGAAGCCCCCGCACGTCAGCCCGTGTTGACTTTTCGTGATCGGCTTGCGACGCACCGTCGCGAACCTCTAGCGTTCGCGACAACAAACAACCCCGGCCGGGTGTTAGCAGCACCCGCCGGGGTCTCACTCGGCCGCGCCGGGCACCTGCGGCGCGTGCGCCGGCCCGGATGTGGCCTGACGCGGTGGGACCTCAGGCGTTCTCGGGGGCGGACGGGGTGACCCACTCGACGAACTGGACAATCACGCCGTTGGGGTCGGTGACCTGGAAAAGTCGCTCGCCCCAGGGCTCCTCGCGCAGCGGCATAGTGATCTCGACACCCTCGGCGCGCAGCCGCTTCTCCTCGATCTCGATGCCGGTGGTGGTGAAGGCGAGGATCAGGCCGGAGGCGTGCTGATCACGCTGGTCGGCCGGCAGCACTGCGGTGCCACGTGCGAGCAGGACGATGTCCATCGCGGCGTCGCCGCGCGACAGGGAGGCGAATCCTTCGGCAGCGGCCTGCTCGACGTAGCCGAGGTGGGCGGTCAAGAACCGCTGGGACGCGGCGACGTCGTCGACGGTGAGCGCGACGGTGGACGCAGTGATCTGCAAGGTGATTCTCCTCAGTGGTTTCCGGGAGGCGGAGGTACGGGTGTCGGGTGAGCGCAGTTCAGTAACCGGAGGGGCGCGGCAGACTGCGGGCCTTCGGGGGACCCGCCGAGCAAGTGCGGCAAGAGCGTGGGCGGGACGCTGAGTGCCACGGGGTGGAGCCCGGGCGCGGTGGTCCGCCCGGTCAGAGCCGGGCCGATCTTGACGGGTGCGATCCGAAGGGCGACAGGACGGCACTCGAGCACGGGCACATCCGTTCGTCGCCCCGTATGAAACTTACTACAGACATAACTTTAGGCTGGTCCCCTTGAGGGCGTCAACACAAAAATGCCACGAGGGTAAAATTGCTCCATGACTACTGATGTCAGCTCGTCCGCACCCCCTACCGGCCTGCGGGAATCCAAGAAGCAGGAGACCCGGCAGCTCATCTCCGACGTCGCCACCGGCTTGTTCCTCGCCCAGGGTTTCGAGCGGACCACCATTGCCGAGATCGCTGCCGCCGCGCGGGTGGCGAAGAAGACGGTGACCAACTACTTCCCGCGGAAGGAGGATCTGGCTCTGGACCACCAGGACGCCTTCATCGCCTCCCTGGCCGGTACGGTGACCGGCCGTCAGGCCGGCGAGTCGGCCCTGTCGGCCCTGCGTCGCGCCTTCGCCGACGCGGCCACGGACGCCGACCCGGTCGCCGGGTTCTCCGGCCCCGACTTCGCCCGCATGATCGCCGACAGCCCCACCCTCTCCGCTCGACTGCGCGACCTGCACGACCTGCGAGAGGCCGCCTTGGCCGACGCCTTGGCCGATGCCACCGGCACACCCCGCGGCGACATCATCCCCCGCACCGCCGCTGCCCTGCTCGGTGCCGTGCACCGCACCCTGTTCCAGCGCATCCAGGAACTCACCCTCGCCGGCCAGGACAACGCCAGGATCTCCGCCGCCGTCATCGCTGAGGCGGACAGCGCCTTCGGCCTGTTGGAGCCTTCACTCGCCGCCTACGCCGCAGCATGGGCGTGACCGTACGGCGCGCCCAGGGCTACACCCTGCGCGTCACTGCCGTATCCGCGATCCACCGTCAACTCCTCGACCGCTGCCAGCCTCTTGACGGCACCGCGGCGATCCCGGCCCAGCGCAAGGCCCGCCGCGAGTACGAGAACCGCGTCAACGTTCTCGGGGGGCTCACGCCGGGAGCTGAAAAGACCCACCAAGCTCAAGACCCGGCGGCTTCTGGGCTTACCTCGGCGCTACCCCACCTCGGGCAGGGCCTGCAGGAGGAAGGTCTTCAGCACGAGCGCGATGAGGACGGCCACGCCCACGAGGAGGGGGATCTCGCGG